>CAJXVT010000004.1 GCA_913062575.1 uncultured Flavobacteriaceae bacterium
GCTTGGGAACGTACAGAAAATGTATCTGATGTTGTAAAGATGGGAGATGTATTTGATGTAAAATACTTTGGTTTAGACCCAAGAACACGTAAAGAGAAAGTATCTCGTAAAGCATTGTTAGAAAAACCAGAAGGTTATGTAGCAAGACCACCAAGAGACAACAATAGAGGACGTGACAATCGTGGTAGAGACAATAGAAACCGTGATAATAGAAGAGACGATAGAAAACCTAGAGAAGACAGAAAAGACTCTTAATTCTATTATAGAAATTATATAATTAAAAAGCATCAAATTTATTTTGATGCTTTTTTTATGGTTCACTGTTTTATTCTATTCAGATTTAGTTTCTTTGTATTCCATTTATGAAAATCCAACGAATAATATATCTATCATTAGGAAGTAATCAAGGAGAAAAACTTGATAACCTACAAAAAGCCTTGTATGCAATTGCACAAAAAATTGGAGCAATCCATAAAGTTGCATCTATATATAAGACACCAGCATTGGGCTTTGAAGGAAATGACTTTTTAAACACGTGTATAAAGGTCTCTACTTATTTACCACCAGAAACATTAATCAAACGAATCTTAGAAGTAGAAAAAAGTTTAGGAAGAGTAAGAAATGAAAATAATCATTATACCAATAGGGTTATTGATATTGATGTACTGCTTTTTGATGATGAAATTATATTTTCAAAAGACCTAATAGTGCCCCATCCAAGGATGCTAGATCGTAAATTTGTTTTAACACCTCTTGCAGAAATTGCTACAAATATAATTCATCCAGTAGAAAAAAAGCATATCAGTAAGTGCCTAGATACATGCGAAGACAATTCTGAAATAATAAAAACGGACACTAATTTAACTAGACCTGTTCCACTTACAGAGAAATACAATTATATTGCTATTGAAGGAAACATTGGTGCAGGTAAAACTACATTGGCAAAAATGATGTCTGATGAGTTTAATGCAAAAATTGTTTTAGAACGATTTGCAGATAATCCTTTCTTACCAAAATTTTATGAAGATGAAGAAAGATATGCATTTCCGTTAGAAATGAGCTTTTTAGCCGATAGATATCAGCAACTCACCGATGACCTAGCCCAGTTTGACCTATTTAAAAACCTAATTGTTTCTGATTATTATATCTTTAAATCATTAATTTTCGCACAAGTAACTTTGCATAAAGATGAATACTTATTGTACAGAAAAATGTTCGACTTAATGTATAAAGAGATTACTAAACCAGATTTATATGTATATTTATATCAAAACACAGATAGATTGATCAAGAATATTCAAAAAAGAGGAAGAGAATATGAACAAAATATCTCTTCTGATTATTTAAATAAAATTCACAATGGGTACACCAACTTCATTAACACTCAACAAGGCTTAAACACCTTAATTATTGATGTTTCTGAATTAGATTTTGTGAATAACCCTATTGATTATCAATTAATAATTGATAAAATAAACAAACATTAGATTTTTTTTTTATTTTTGTTTTTAGTTTTCCCCCTCATCAAATAACATATTAAATTATAATACCTTTTAATGAGAAAGTTTCTATTCTGTTTCTTCATATTATCTTCATTAAATACCATGCTTGGTCAAACTAATGTTGATGAGATTATTAAGAACAATAAAGATGAGTTAAAAGACAGCAATAGCTGGGCTGTTTCTGCAGGTTTCAGTAATTTTATTATGCATGGAGATCTACGTTCTATTGGAACTGGTAACCTTGGTAATTTTTGGAACTTTGGTGCGTATGCATATGTAGACAAAATGTTTAACCCTGTATTAGGAGTAGAACTTAAACTAAACTATTCTAAAATTTCTGGTGGCGCCCAATATTTTTCTGACGTTTATGATATACTTTATCTAAACACGACAAAAATCACAAATGATCTATTTTTTAAAGGAACAGCAATAGGAGGTGAATTAAACCTTATTTTAAGTTTTTCTAATTTATACATCCCCAATGCAGACAAATGGCATATAACAGGCTATTGGGGAGCTGGATATCACCAATACGATTCTGCTTTATATGAAAAACTACCAAATGGCTCAAACAACTTAATAATTGACTTTGGAAAAAATCCCTCAAGAAATAGTGTAAACGAAGCCAGCTCTATTTATTTAACAGCTCAATTAGGATTAAAATACAGATTAAATAAAGTGATAGATCTAGAGTTTAGACCCTCCTGGTATTTTAACCATGAAGATCATTTAGATGCTGCAATTTCTAATAAGCAAGATTGGGAAACATTTTTTGTTAATCATTTTGGTGTAGTTGTAAAACTTGGCAAGAAAAAAGTATATACTATTTGGGCTAATGAAGAAAACAATATTGAACCATTTAAAATTGTTGATACTGATGACGATGGAGTAATTGATGAATTAGATAAAGATCCTAATACTCCTGTAGGAGTTCAAGTTTATGGTAACGGAACTCCAATTGATAGCGATGCAGATGGTGTTCCAGATTACTTAGATAAATGTAAATTTGAAAAAGGAAGAATTGACAATGATGGCTGTCCATTCATTGGTGACAAAGATAGAGATGGTATTCCAGACAGAGATGATAAATGTCCAGAAGTTAAAGGATTAGAAAAATATGAAGGATGTCCTGATGAAAATTCTCTAAGAGTCACAGAGTTAGTGACAGTAATGAGCTATTCTAAAAATATTTATTTTGACACAGACAGTAATTCAATTAGAAGTGGATTCTATTACACAATGCTAGATGATGTTGCAGAAATCATGCTTAAAAATAAAGATGTAACTTTTAGTGTTTCTGGATATACAGATAACATTGGAACTGATGATTATAATTTTAAATTATCAGACAGAAGAGCTAATGAGGCAAGAAAATATTTAATTGAAAGAGGTGTAGAATCAGATAGAATTACGGCTAATGGATATGGTGAAGTAAATCCAAGTTATACAAATGACACACCACAAGGCAGACAATTAAATAGAAGAGTAGAAATTAAGTCTGTAGGCCCTTACCAAAGTAAAACAAAGGTTATAGAAGTAAAAATAGATAAGAATAAAGAAAAATAAATTGCAACACACCTTAAAGTAGGTGGATAGTAATTAAAAAAAGCCATAGAAGTGAGCTCCTATGGCCTTTTCACTTTTAAACCTGTATATATATTTATTGACTATAGTACAAGCCTTGCTCAATAAGCTAAGAGCAGGTACTGCTTTATTATTATTAAATTTATGAAGTATACATGATTGCTACTTTACTTTAACTAACATTAAAATAAAACCAACTTGAATAGGTTGATCTAATTAACAGTTATAACTCATTGTAGAGACATAAAAAAAAGAGCATGAATATCAATTCATGCTCTTTTTTTATGCTACATTTTCATTTTAATCGACAAAAGTACCAACGGCAGTGATTCCAAATTCGAAATCAAAATTTAATGAATTAGCAGAGACAGCATCACTTTTATAAGAAATAACAATCTGTTTACTTTGCAATAGTTTTGAAGCAATGACATCTAATAAACTCTGATTCGTAATTTCAATTTCTACATTATTATTACTTGATTGTAAAAAATCAACGCCCATGTCATCTGTTATTTGAATTTCATCAACAAAAACCTGAACGTTTGACAGTGTAGCCAAAGAATTTTGAAAATTCTTTATTCTGAAATACATTTTAGGCACAGAAACTTCTTTAAGGTAAACTGCATTTTCTTTAAAAATTGGTGATGAAAACAATGTAATTGTTGTACTTGAATTCACAGTCACAACATTGCCTTCAGTATCATTGATCTGAACGATTAATTCATTCTTTATTTTATCTTTCGAGAAAAACACTACACTTCCATTTGCTTCTTTCTCACAAGAAACAGAAAGAAAGGCAATAATAAACAATACACTTAATAATTTTATTACTCTCATTTTTCGGGGGGAATTTACGAGTTAAACAATAATATAAAGTTAAGAATAAAAAACAATATACCTTCTAAGCATATTTCTTATTTTTTTAAATCTAATTTTTCAGCAAAATAATCACAAAAATCTCTCATAGTAGCACTCATTTTTTGATCATCTGTAGCGCGTTCAAATGTATTAGCCATAGAAACTAATGTTTGATGATAAAATTGTTTCATTTCATCTACAGGCATATCTTTTGTCCACAAATCCATGCGCAACGTATCTTTTTTAATAGGATCCCAAACAGAAATCATAATAGCTTTAGATTCAGATGCATTTATACCTCCATCTTCTGCTGTCCATGAAATTGCTTCAGGTACTTTATTTTCATCTAATCCTATTTCAAACTTTATTTCTGAAGTGTGCTTTATTGCCATTATTTTTTCGGTTTGTATTTTGATTTATTAAATATTTCGCTTGGTTGAAGCTGTAATAATTGCTGCAAAGATACATCATTATGACTCATATATGACCTAACAATTTGCCAACCAACCCAAGCACCAATTCTACCAGGAGATAAGTTATCGTCTTCTCTATAAAACTTTGAGAAAGGCGCTAAATCCATAAATCTTTTATTCAGTTTTGTTTCTGTACTAAACAGTAATTTATTTTCTATAAAGTATTTCCACACTTGTTCTTCATTGCTTTTAGCCCATTTCAATTTTTCAATAGAATACCCTATTTTTTCGAAATCTTTCTCCATAGGAAGAAATTTATCTAGCATATATAATTTCTTACCTTCTTCTATCATTTTATCAACAAAACTTCTACTAAAGTTATTTAGAAATTTTGTGTCAATAATTCTTTGAGCTACATCAACAATTATATGCTCTTTAGTAAAATTTTGTTTTACATAAATTGGATAATCGGAATAGAACGGATGATTACCTCCTAAATACACATCTAAAGAGATTAACATGTGATTATTTGAATAAATAACTCTATTCTGATAATCAATATTACTTAAAAGTGTTACTACTTTTGGTGTAGAAAAATTTGGGTAATAATACTTTACATGTTTAAATAACTGTTCTATTTTTCCCTCAATAAAATCAACATTTTGATATATTTTCTGGGTCTCAGAAAACAACTCTTGTTCGTCATTATTATTTATTTTATGCACCCAAACTGTATCTGGAGTGTCTTTTGGAAAAAACAAAGGATATTTTTCTTTAACACGTACCAAAGAGTTTTCTCTTGCGGTGTAAAAATCAACATCAAATCTATCAATAGAAAAATTTACTTCTATAGCACTTACATCAACTAAACTTTTTTGTTCTGAGTTACATGAAAATAAGAGTATGAAAAATGAAAAAATGAAAAAATGTTTCCGCATTATCTTTGTATATTTGATGTTCTAATTGAACAACGACAAAAGTACTAAAATAGTTTATAAATGAACACAGAAAAAGTAACAGAACATATTGTGAATTGGTTAAAAAACTATGCACAAAAAGCAAATGTAAATGGTTTTGTTGTGGGTGTTTCTGGAGGAATAGATTCTGCAGTAACTTCTATATTGTGTGCAAAAACAGGCTTAGCTACTTTATGTGTAGAAATGCCAATACACCAAGCAGAAAGTCAAGTTTCTAGAGCAAAAGAACATATTCATAAACTAAAATCAACATTTAAAAATGTCTCTTCAGTAAAAGTGGATTTAACCAGTACTTTTGAAGATTTCCAAAAAAGCACACCAAAAACCAATGATTCTTCTTCTTTAAATTTAGCCCTTGCAAACACAAGAGCGAGGCTACGAATGACCAGCTTGTATTATTTTGCAGGTATTGAGGGGCTTTTAGTAGCAGGGACCGGAAATAAAGTTGAAGATTTCGGCGTTGGGTTTTATACTAAATATGGAGATGGAGGAGTGGATTTAAGTCCAATTGCCGATTTATTAAAATCTGAAGTTTATGAATTAGCTTCTCATTTAAATGTTATTGATTCTATACAAAATGCAGCACCAACTGATGGTTTATTTGGAGATAGTAGAACTGACGAAGATCAAATAGGTGCTTCTTATGAAGAATTAGAATGGGCAATGAAAATGACAGCAAGTGGTAAAACCGAATTAAACTTTAAAGATAGAGAGCTTGAAGTATTCAATATTTACACTAGATTAAACAGAGTTAATCAACATAAAATGAACCCAATTCCTATTTGCATTATTCCAAATAATTAAAGCATATTAGCTGCAATCATCATTCTTTTTATACGATGATATGCTTTCTTTTTTGAACCATTCATAATTGAAAACGGGAGTACAATTAGTAACTGAATAATTTTTAAGACTTGTAGTATTTTTTTCATATCCCCTTTTTTAGCGGGTACCAATATACAAAAAATAAAACATTTGAAAAACACGTATAAATACCTGTTCGTTTAAAAATCATTAAACAACTCTATTTAATTTTTCGAAAAGACGTTTTTTTAACTCTGTATAATTAGTAATTAACTCTAGATCCACAACTATAGATTTCTGATTTACAGCCTCTTGCATAATTTCATTAATCTTCTTCTCTATTAACACCCTTCGTAAATTTAAAATTGCATCAGTAACTAATTTTGGAAGTATTTTTTTCATTTCAGTAACAAATATATCTTTTCGCTCCCAATCACTTAACTCATATTTTTCTTCATCCATTAAAATATTAGTTACTTCGTTTGCAACTGTTTTATTTTCATGGTTAATTAAATGCTCTACTTCAATTTTATCTTGCTGATTAATTTGGTGAATTAACTCGTAATACACTGTTTTAAAAACTTCATTCGTGAATTCTATTTCATCTTCCTGTAAGTTCAAATACAATTCTTGAGAAACTTGATTCGTGTATTTTTCTTTTTCCAAGGAGATTTTCCCAGCCTCATTTTCTACTTCAACATGCTGTATAAAATCTACTTTCTCATTCCCATATAAGAGCAATATTCTAATAATCTCTTTCTCAAGAATATCTAATTGATCTACCTTTTGATAAGTTTCACCTCCTTTAACAAGTGCCATAGAAGCTTGTTCTTGTTCTTGAAAATATTCAGCTGGTGGTTGATTTGGATCAATATTACTTTGTCCTCTTTTGGGTTTTGTTTCTTTATTTAAAAGCTGAGCCAATTCACTAAATAAAACACGCTCAGAAATCTCCATAATACGCGCACATTCTTGCACATATACCTCTCGTTGAATTCCATCTGGGATTTTAGAGATACTGGTTACAATATCACGAATCAATCCTGCTTTTTTAACGGGATCGTTTTTCGCTTCTTTCATTAATAAAGAAACTTTAAAACTTATAAAATCTTGAGCAGACTCTTCTAAATACGCTTTCAAATCTGCGTCAGAATGAGATTTCGCAAAACTATCTGGATCTTCTCCTTCGGGAAAACCGACAACTTTTACGTTCATTCCTTGCTCAAGTATCAAATCAATACCACGAATAGAAGCTCTTAAACCAGCTGCATCACCATCAAAAAGGACTGTAATATTCTGTGTTAATCGTTTAACCAAGCGTATTTGATCAGAAGTTAATGCAGTACCAGAAGAAGCAACTACATTTTCAATTCCAGATTGATGTAAAGAAATCACATCTGTATATCCTTCAACTAAAAAACAATTGTCTTGTTTTGCTATTTCCTTTTTTGCTTGATAAATTCCATATAAGATTTTACTCTTATGGTAAATATCACTTTCTGGAGAGTTTAAATATTTTGCTGCTTTTTTATCAACTTTTAATATCCGTCCACCAAAACCAAGAATCCTTCCTGACATAGAATGTATCGGAAACAGTACACGTCCTTTAAAGCGATCAAACTGTTTGTTTTCTTTTACAATTGTTAAACCGGTTGATGCCAAATATTTTAAATCGTATCCTTTTTTTAAGGCTGACTTTGTAAAATTATCCCATTCATCTTTACAATATCCTAAATCAAACTTTTTAATAATGTCATCACTAAAACCACGTTCTTTAAAATACGACAAACCAATTGCCTTACCTTGCTGGGTATTTAGCATTAAATCATGAAAATATTCTGACGCAAATCTAGACACCAAAAACATGCTTTCACGTTCGTTCAGTTGCTGTTTTTGCTCATCTGACTGTTCAGTTTCTTCAATTTCAATATTGTATTTTTTTGCTAAATACTTAATGGCTTCTGGATACGAATAATGCTCATGCTCCATTAAAAATGAAATTGCATTTCCGCCTTTCCCTGTACTAAAATCTTTCCAGATCTGTTTTACTGGAGACACCATAAAAGAAGGTGACTTTTCATCAGTAAATGGGCTTAAGCCTTTAAAGTTACTTCCTGCTTTTTTTAGATTGACAAATTCACCAATCACTTCCTCTACTCGAGCAGTTTCAAAAACACGATCTATCGTTTCTTTAGATATCATAAAACAAAAATATAAAAAAAGACCTCACAAAAATATCTTTTGTGAGGTCTTCATAATTTTTAAACTTTTTTAAGATGCAACACTTAACTTTTTAAGTGCTGTTTTTGTTAATTTATTCTCAGCATACTCTTTAGTTACCACAAATTCTTTCACATCAGAACTTGGCAACTCAAACATGGCATCTGTAAATATTGCCTCACATAAAGAGCGCAAACCACGAGCACCCAATTTATATTCTACTGCTTTAGAAACTATATAACCTAATGCCTCTTCATTGATTTCAAAAGTGATATCATCCATACCAAACAATTTTGTGTATTGTTTAATAATTGAATTCTTAGGCTCTGTTAAAATTGCTCTTAACGTCTCTGCATCTAATGGGTTCATATAACTCAATACTGGTAAACGACCAATAATCTCAGGAATCAATCCAAATGATTTTAAATCTGAAGGAATAACATATTGCAATAAATTTTCTTCATCAATTTTATCTTCTGCTACAGACGCAGAATACCCTACAGCTTGCATATTTAAACGCTTGCTAATAATTCTGTCAATTCCAGAAAAAGCACCACCAGCAATAAATAAAATATCTTTGGTGTTTACTTCAATAAATTTTTGATCTGGATGTTTTCTCCCTCCTTTTGGAGCAACATTTACTACAGAACCTTCTAATAACTTCAACAATGCTTGCTGCACACCTTCACCAGAAACATCTCTTGTAATTGACGGATTATCTCCTTTACGAGCAATTTTATCAATCTCATCAATAAAAACAATTCCTCTTTCTGCTTTTGTAACATCGTAATCTGCAACTTGCAATAATCTGCTTAGAATACTTTCTACATCCTCTCCTACGTAACCTGCTTGTGTTAAAACAGTAGCATCTACAATAGAAAAAGGTACATTCAACATTTTAGCAATTGTTTTTGCAACCAATGTTTTCCCTGTTCCGGTTTCTCCAACTAAAATAATATTACTTTTTTCAATCTCTACTTCATCATCATCAGTTTTTGACTGTAATAATCTTTTATAATGGTTGTAAACTGCCACAGACATTGATTTTTTAGTTTCAAGTTGTCCAATAATGTACTGATCTAAAAACTCTTTAATTTCTAAAGGCTTTTTTAACATAACATCTTTAGACAGGCCTGATCCTTGTTTTTCTGTAACTTCTTCATCTAAAATCCCGTTTGCTTGTTCAATACACTTATCACAGATATGCGCATCAATTCCGGCAATTAACAAGTTAGTTTCGGCTTTTTGACGGCCACAAAACGAACATTCTAAATTTTCTTCTTTCGACATTTTCTTTTCTTTATTTTATTCTAATTATACACAAAGCAACAATGAACATGAGATTCTTCACTTTGTTCAGAATGACACTTATTTTCTAGTTAAAATTTCGTCAATCATACCATATTCTTTTGCCTCATTTGCTTTCATCCAATAATCTCTATCAGAATCTGTGTGCACTTTCTCTATGGTTTGTCCAGAATGATTTGCAATAATTTCATACAATTCATCTTTCAACTTCAAGATTTCTCTTGTTGTAATTTCTATATCTGATGCTTGCCCTTGCGCTCCACCTAAAGGTTGGTGAATCATAATTCTAGAATGTGGTAACGCAGAACGTTTTCCTTTTTCTCCTGCACACATTAATACCGCTCCCATTGATGCTGCCATACCCGTACAAATTGTTGCTACATCTGGCTTAATAAATTGCATAGTATCATAAATTCCTAATCCTGCATACACTCCTCCACCTGGAGAATTGATATAAATTGAAATATCTTTTGTTGCATCTACACTTTCTAAGAATAATAATTGTGCTTGAATCACATTAGCAACTTGGTCATTAATACCTGTTCCTAAAAAGATAATTCTATCCATCATTAAACGAGAAAACACATCCATTTGAGTGATATTCATCTGGCGTTCTTCCATAATATATGGGGTTAAACTGCTCGTGATTTCTCCAAAATGTGTACTACTTATTCCGTGGTGCTTTGTTGCGTATTTTTCGAACTCTTTTCCGTAATTCATTGGTGAGTATTTTTTTTAAAAATGTTTGAACTGTAAATATAAGAACTATAAAGTTAGTATTTTGTTACAGTTGATGGCTAAAAAAACTCCTTTAAGGTCTAAAGGAGTTTTATTTTTTGATTTAAATAATGAGATTTCTCGACAATCCTCGAAATGATACTCTTTATTTAGCTTCTTACTTATAAACCTCTTTAATAAAACCTTCGTAAGAAATTTCTTTTGTTTTAAATGTAATGTTCTCTTTGTAAAAAGTTAACAATTTATGAGAAACCAATTGTTCTTGTAAACGTTTTGCTTCATCTTGATTTCCTAAAATTCTAGCAGCAATATCATCCAATTCTTTTTCTTCTGGATTCATATTACCAAACTGAGCCATTTGAGTTCTGATAAACCCTTTAGCATAGTCTACTAATTCTGCATAATCTAATTTGATATCATTATCCTTCATAACCTTTCCTTCGATTAATTGGTAACGTAATCCTTTTTCAGATTTTGAGAATTCTGCAGCTGCTTCTTCTTCTGTCATTGGTTTTTCACCAGCGGTAGCTAACCATTTTTGTAAAAACGCTGATGGTAAATCAAACTTAGTATTCTCTACTAAATATTCAGTTACAGAATTTAATAATTGCTGATCTCCTTGTGTTAGAAATTGCTTTTCAGCATCTTCTCTAATTTTATCTTTTAATTCTGATACTGTAGAAACACTTCCATCTGCAAATAACTTATCAAACAACTCTTTGTCTAATTCTGCTAATTCAGTTTCAGTAACTTCTTCAATTGTTAAAGACACTTTGATATCTAAACCGTGAATATCGTCGTGAGATAAACCTAAAGTTCCTTCTAATTTATGATCATCAGAGAATAACCCTTTTGTTTTTAATTCTATAACATCACCTACTTTAGCACCCACAAATTTCTTTAAGTTTACTTTACCTTTTAAATCAGCTAAAGCAATAGTAGATTTTTTGTTGATTTCTTTTTCTTCGTTTACAAATGTTCCAGTAATGTTAGACGTTTCTGTTGCAACATCTACAGCATTCATCTTACCATAACGAGATTGTAAGTTTTCAACTTCTTTCTCTATTAAAGCATCATCTGCAACAATATTGTATTGAGTAATTTTTTTCTTAGCAGATAAATCTACTGTGAATTCTGGAGCTAATCCTAATTCAAATTCAAAAGAAAAAGATTCTGTATCCCAAGAAAAATCATCTTGAATTCTAGGTAATGGGTTTCCTAAAATATCTAATTTTTCTTCTGTTAAATATTTATTTAAAGACTCTTGTAATAATTTATTTACTTCATCAATCATTACAGACTTACCATACTGCTTCTTTACCATTCCCATTGGCACATGCCCTTTTCTAAATCCTGGTATATCAGATTTTTTACGGTAATCTTCTAAAATCCCTGCTACTTTAGTTTGATAATCTTCAGCAACGATATCAACTTTTACAACTGCATTTAATGCATCTATGTTTTCTTTTGTAATATTCATGGTCTCAATTAATCTTAAAAATTGGCTGCAAAATTAGTGATTTTTACTAATTCCACAAAGGTTTAAACACTTCTATTTATGTAATCTTAATTATTCTTTCTTTTTGTCTTTCAGCTGTTTAAACAAGACTGATCTAAAAATAGACAGCAAAATGCTAAACAATAATGCTGAAAAGAAACTTGTAACAATAAATCCCCCTACTAAGTTCGCAGCTATTAAAATAATAATTGCATTAATAACAAACAAGAATAAACCTAATGTTACTATTGTTGCTGGTAACGTAAATAAAATCAGCAATGGTCTTACAAACATATTTAGAATTGCAATTGCAAATGCAACCCAAACAGCTGTTGAAACTGTTGCTATTTCTACTCCTGGCAAAATTGCTGCTAAAACAAACACTGCAATAGCTGTTAATACTATTTTCAAAATAAAGTTCATAATCTAAATATTTATAATTGAAATGATTAAAGCTAAAACCAAGCCAACACTCCTTAATCTGCAAAAAAGTCAGAGACTACAATTATTGTCATAATAAAGCAAGCACAGCGTTAACTATTGATTTCTAAAAAAATAACCTAATAAAACGCAACAAGAAAGTAGATCCCATAAAAAAAATGTTTTTTTTGTAACTTACAAGACAATTTAACTACCTATATACAGCAAATTAACTACTATGAAAAAACTATTAGTAATCTTATTTTTAAACTGTTTCTTTTTAACGAGTAATTACGCTCAAACTTCTGTTTGGAAAGTAACCAACCCTAAAGGGAATTCGATTTTCTTAGGCGGAACCGTTCACTTATTAAGCCCTAAAGATTACCCTTTGCCAAAAGAATTTCTCACAGCATATGAAAAATCTGAATTAATTGCAATAGAAACTGATATTGATCAAATGAACAACCCAGCTATTGCTCAAAAAATGATGTCTCAAATAATGTATCAAGACGATAGAACATTATCTAAGGTTCTGGATTCATCTGTTTACCAAATGCTAAAAAAAGAATGTGCTAAATTTAATTTACCAATTGCTAATTTAAACAAAATGAAACCGTCAATTGTTATTGTTACTTTAACAGGAATGAAAATGAAATCATCTGGAATTACCTCTGAAGGTGTTGATATGCATTTTTTAACAAAAGCGAAGAAAGACAAAAAAGAAGTATTGTTTTTAGAATCTATCGATAATCAGATTCAATTACTAGCAAATATGGGAGATGGCAATGAAAATAACTTTGTGAAAAAATCATTAAAAGAGCTTGATGAAACAGATACAATAATGGATGGGCTTATTTCTGATTGGAGAAAAGGAGAGCATACTATTATGGGAAAGCAGATTAAAGAAATGAAAAGTGATTACCCGCAATTATATAAAGACCTTTTGGTAAATAGAAATAACAATTGGATTCCTGTAATTGACAACTATTTAGAAACAGAAAAAACAGAATTTGTATTAATGGGAGCTCTGCATTTACATGGAGAGTCTGGCATTCTTAATCAGTTAAAGAACAAAGGATACACAATAAAACAACTTTAATTAAATACCTAAAACAAAAATGAACACTAAATTATTAATGACGATTAGCGCTGTTTTTACAGGCATAATTGGATTTTCTTTAACCTTTTTACCACAAGAAATAATTGGAAGCTTACAAATTACTAAAACACCAATTACCCAATTAGCATTTCAATTTCTTGGCGCGCTATATTTAGGGTTTACCTTATTAAATTGGATGGCAAAAGGATCTATTATTGGCGGCATCTATAACAAACCAATAATTATAGGTAATTTATTGCATTTTGGGATGACAGGTATTGCTTTGATTAAAGCGATCTCTTCAATCTCAATTCACAAGAATGTCTTCATCATTCTTACCGTTTTATATTTATTATTCACCGTAAGTTTTGGATATCTATTTCTAAACAACCCCAGCAAAGTAAAAAGCTAAACTCAATAAATGGTTATTAATTCAAGAATCCTTCTACAGCTTTTAAAAAGTCAGAAGGGTTTTCTGCATGCAACCAATGCCCTGCATTTTTGATAGTTACAATTCTAGCGTCCGGAAAGTGTGCTTTAATAATAGGCTCTTCATCGGCAGAAATATATCCTGAATTTTCTCCTTTGAGGAATAAAGATTCTCCTTCAAAAACGGTAAAAGGTGGCAATCCTACTCCAACTTCGTCATTATTTTCAGTTAAAGACTCTAAATTAAATCGAAAATCTAGTTGCCCTTTTTCTCTCCAATAAATATTCTTCATCAAAAACTGACGCACGCCAACTTCTGGAATTAATTCAGATAATTTCTTATCTACTAAAGTTCTCGAAGTCTGAATAGAAAAATCTATAGAATTCAATGCTTCTAAAATATCGTGATGGTGTGGCGGATACATTCTTGGAGAAATATCTGCAACAATCAATTTATTTACATTTTCAGCATGTTCAACAGCGTATAGCATTACTGTTTTCCCTCCCATAGAATGCCCAAGTAAATTCACATTCTCTAACTGATTATGTTCTATATAAGTACATAAATCTTCAATCATCAACTCATAATCAAAGTCATCAGAATGAAAACTCCTTCCATGATTACGCTGATCTATTAAATGAACCTGAAACCTATCAGATAATTTATTTGCAATTGATTTCCAATTATCACCAGCGCCAAAATAACCATGTAAAATCAACAGTGGCTCTCCTTCTCCGATTATTCTGGAATGTAAAATTTGCATGCTATTGTAGACGATGTAAATACATATTTACTACATTTTCTAGTCCTAAATATAATGATTCAGAAATTAATGCATGACCAATAGATACTTCTGCCAAATTTGGCATGTTTTCTTTAAAGAACTTAATATTATCTAAACTCAAGTCATGTCCAGCATTAATTCCCATTCCTAAATCATGTGCTAAAATTGCAGCCTCTGTATAAGGTTTTATCGCTTCTTTATTTCCTAAATCAAACTGAGCAGCAAACTCTTCTGTGTACAATTCAATTCTATCTGCTCCAGTTTTCGCTGCAGATTCAATCAGCCTTACATCAGTATCAATAAAAATTGACGTTCTAATCCCTGCTTTTTTAAATTCAGAAATCACTTCTTGTAAATACGATTGATTTGTAATTGTATCCCAACCAGCATTAGACGTTAATGTATCAACACTATCTGGAACCAACGTTACTTGTGTTGGTTTAATTGCCAACACCATTTCCATAAATTTCGGAATTGGATTTCCTTCAATATTATATTCTGTGGTAACAATATTTTTTAAATCATAAGCATCTTGATACCGAATATGTCGTTCATCTGGTCTAGGATGAATGGTAATTCCCTTAGCACCGAAAGATTCAATATCACGGGCCACTTTTAATAAATTAGGAACATCTCCTCCACGAGAATTACGTAACGTTGCTATTTTATTTATATTTACACTTAACTTTGTCATATTTAAAATCTAAACAGCAAAAGTACTCATTTCACCAAAATTTATTACTCTTTTTACCTTATATTCGTAACTGATGAATATTACCGATTACATACTAAATGATTTTAGCCCTTTAACATTACAAAGTACTGTTAAAGAGGCTTTACAGCTTTTTAAAACCTATCCAATTACTCATATTCCTATTTTAGAAAATGACACTTATATTGGTTGCATATCTCAAAGTGATATTTTAACAATTGACAATGAAGATACATTTCTTAAAGAGCAGCAAGATTTTTTAGATCATTTTCAAACAAAAGGAGACAATTCTATTTTGGAGGTGTTAAAAAAATTTGCCGATAACGACACTAATATAATCCCTGCCATTATAGAGAACACCTACATTGGCTATTTTGAACTTAATGACATATTAGACATCTTTTCTCAAACACCTTTTTTAAATTCTGATGGCTTCATTCTTGTAATAGAAAAGAATAACTCAGATTACACAATGAGTGAAATTGCTCAAATTGTGGAATCTAACAATGCGAACTTATTAGGTTGTTATGTCTCTAATAAAACCGGAGACAGAGCAGAATTAACCTTAAAAATTTCTTCACAAGAAATAAATGAAATTATTCAAACTTTTAGGCGTTATAATTACACAATTATCACAGAACACAAAGATGATTTCTACCTAGAAGAGTTAAAAAACAGATCAGAATATTTACGAAAATTTTTAAACACATAAATAATGAAGAAAGTAGCTATTTATGGTCAATCATATAATACCAATGCATTAAAAGAAGTACTTCTTTTACTGGAAGTATTACACGAAAAAAACATTGTTGTGTTTTTTGAAAAAAAATTCTACAACCTATTTCAAGATGACAATTCCCTTCCAAAAAAGTACCCTACTTTTTCTCACTTTAATGATTTGAATAGTTCTTTTGATTTGTTTTTTACTATTGGAGGTGATGGAACAATTTTAAGATCGGTAACATTTATTAGAGATTTAAACATCCCTGTATTAGGAATTAACACTGGTAGACTTGGGTTTCTAGCAACAATTCGAAAAGATGAAATCAAACAAGTTATTGAATTACTAATAGTAAATGATTATAAAATACAAGAAAGAACCTTGTTAAGTGTTAAAACCTCTCCAGAATCTGAAGCAATTTCAGACATAAATTTCGCGTTAAATGAGGTTACAATTGCTCGTAAAAACACAACTTCTATGATTGGTGTTAAAACATATTTAGACGATGAATACTTAACTAATTACTGGGCTGACGGACTTATTATAGCAACTCCAACAGGATCTACAGGCTATTCTCTGAGCTGTAATGGCCCTGTTGTTTTACCAAACTCAAAAAGTATTGTAATTACACCAATTGCTCCACATAATTTAAATGCCAGGCCGTTAATTATTCCTGATAACACAAAAATAAAATTAGAAGTTAGCGGAAGAGAAAATGAATTTTTAATGTCTTTAGACTCAAGAATTGCAACAGTAAATCAAAACACACACATTTTTATAGAAAAAGCATCTTTTACCATTAAAACGATTGCGCTTACCAACCAATCATTTTTAAAGACCTTGAGAAGTAAATTATTATGGGGAGAAGATACTAGAAACAACTTAAATCAATCTTAATTTACTACAATAATTCCCTAAAATAGCTGTTATTCAAAAAAGACCAGTTATTAACCTTATAAAGCAAATTGAATTAACTATATTTGCACGCTATTTTTTAAGATGAAGAAACAACTTTTAGCAATAGTATTTGTTTGTATTACAAGTATTTCATGGAGTCAAATAAATGAGATTGGAGTATTTATTGGGGGAAGTAATTATATTGGAGATGTTGGTAAAACAAATTATATTTCTCCAAACAAAATTGCTGGAAGCCTACTATATAAATACAATTTAAATCCTAGAATTGCTTTAAGAGGTACATTAAGTTATATTCCAATCGCAGCAGATGACGCAAAATCATCTAACGCAATTAGAGTAAATAGGAATTTTAATTTTACAAATTCTATTAAAGAATTAGCCATAGGAATTGAGTATAATTTTTTTGAATACGACATGACCTCGATTGACAAAATATATACACCATATATTTTTATTGGAGTTGCAGGTTTTAGTTATGATGGCGCTGATTCTGAAATTATTACAGGTCAGTACAATCTAAAAACAAAAATATCATACACAATCCCTTTCGGAATTGGTTTTAAAGGAAAATTAGGGGATAACATCGGTTTTTCTATAGAAACAAAAGTAAATTATGCTTTTACAGATGATTTAGATTATACTACAAGATCTATTTCGTCTTTAAACTTTGGAGGAAACTCTAACGATTGGTACATGTTTACTGGAGTTTCATTAGTTTATGCTTTTGGAAGACCTTCATGCTATGCTGAGTTAAGATAATATATGGATAAAAAATTACAAATTGATTTACAGAAAGTCCCTCAACATGTTGCTGTTATCATGGACGGTAATGGAAGATGGGCCAAAGGTAAAGGGATGGGACGTATTTTCGGACACAAAAATGCCTTAACCGCTGTAAGAGAAACGATACAATCTGCTAATGAAATTGGCGTAAAAGCAATTACGCTATATGCTTTTTCTACTGAAAATTGGAACCGCCCTAAACTTGAAGTAAATGCGTTGATAAACCTGCTACTTACTTCGCTAAAAAAAGAATTACCAAATTTTCAAGAAAACGGTGTCCAAGTGAAAGCAATTGGCAACACAAATAGCTTCCCTAAAAAATTTCAAAAAGTTTTATCCGAAGTAATTAACGCCACCCAAAACAACTCTAAAATCACTTTAACATTTGCTTTAAGTTATGGTTCTAGAGAAGAAATTGTTAATACAATCAAAAACATATCTAAAAAAGTTGTTAATAACGAACTTAAAATCGAAGAAATTGATGAAAAAGTTATTAATAATCATTTATATACATTTAATTTGCCCGAAGTTGATTTAATGATTCGTACTAGTGGAGAAAGACGTGTTAGTAATTTTTTACTTTGGCAAATGGCTTATGCCGAATTATACTTTACAAATGTACTTTGGCCAGATTTTAGAAAGAGCGATTTTTTTGACGCAATAATTGAATATCAAAATAGAGAACGACGCTTTGGTAAGACAAGCGAACAAATTGAAACATCAAATGAGTAAACATACTATTTTAGTACTACTTTTATTAAGTTTTTTAACTGTAAACTTAAATGCACAAACAAACAACACAGCTAAAAAGGATACCACAATTACTAAAGATACTATTCCTTATGTAAAAGGAAAAGAATACATTATTGGAGGGATTACTGTAACTGGGTTAAAAAAGTTTAGTGAAGAAACTGTGAAAATATTCACAGGTTTAAGAAATGGTCAACTTATTAAACTTCCTGGAGATAAATTAACCAGTGCTATAAAAAAATTGTACGAAAGCAAGCAATTTAGTGATGTAGACGTGTATTTAGCAAAACTTGATGGTAACTTGGTATACTTGCAATTCAATGTTACTGAATTACCTCAACTTAAAGAAGTAACAATTACTGGTATTAAAAAAGCAAGAGCAAAAGAACTTAAAAAAGATACCGACCTTAAAACAGGTACAATGGTTACAGACAACTTGATTGTAACTTCAAATAATTACTTCAAAAAGAATTATACAGACAAAGGATTCTTAAAAACAAAAGTTTCTATTAACACTCAAAAAGACTCTGCAGATATTAACGTGGTTAACTTGTTTATTCATATTGATAAAGGTACTCGTATCAAAATAAAGGACATCATATTTAATGGCAACAAAGCTTTTTCTAATAGTCAACTTAGAAAAGCGATGAGTAACACAAAGCAAAAGTTCTTAGGTAGATTCTGGAAAACATCTAAATATATTGATGTTAAATATAAAGAAGACTTAGAAAGTATTCTAGAAAAATATAGTAGACAAGGATATAGGGATGCTCGAATTTTAAGTGACCGTATTATTTGGAATGATGACAATACAATTACTCTAGAAATAGAAGTTGAAGAAGGTAAACAATATTATTTCAATGACATTATTTTTGTTGGAAATAAGAATTACACCAGCAAACAACTTCATTCAATGTTGAAAATTGAAAAAGGAGATGCTTACAACGGAACTGTATTAAAAGAAAGAGTAAAAGGAGACAACTCTCCAAACTCACAAGACATACAAACTCTTTATCAAAATAGTGGGTATTTATTTGCAACTGTAAATGCTGTAGAGACCAAAGTTGTTAATGACTCGATAACCGTAGAAATTAGAATTCGTGAAGACGAAAAAGCAACAATTAAAAAGGTTACAGTTATTGGAAATGACAAAACAAACGACCATGTTGTTTACCGTGAATTAAAAGTAAAACCTGGTGATTTATTTACTAAATCTGAAATCATTAGATCTATTAGAGAAATTGGTCAATTAGGTTTCTTTGACACCAATGTAACTCCAGATGTAAAACCAGATTACCAAAATAAAACTGTTGATATTGATTTTAATGTTGTAGAAAAAGGAGGTAGTCAGATTGAATTACAAGGTGGTTATGGTGGAGGTGCTTTTATTGGAACTCTAGGTCTATCTTTTAATAATTTCGCCATTAGAAATTTGTTTAAAAAAGAAGCATATAAGCCTTTACCTACTGGTGATGGACAAAAACTATCTTTACGTTTACAAGCAAGTAGAACATATAGTACATATAGTTTTTCTTTTACTGAACCATGGTTAGGTGGTAAAAAACCACAATCATTATCATTTTCAGTATACAACTCTAATCAATATCAATATGATTATACTACAGGTAAAGTAAATAAAGACCAATACCTTAGTATTATAGGGGCATCAATTGGGCTAGGAAGAAGATTGCAATGGCCAGATGATTATTTTCAACTATCACAAACTATTAGCTACCAAAGCTTTCAATTGAATAATTATGGGTTTAGAGTAGGAACAGATTTTTTATCAAAAGGAAATTTAAATAATCTATCATATAATCTTCAATTAACAAGAAACTCAACAGGGCCTTCATTGATATTCCCAACCTATGGTTCAGAATTTACCATCGCTGCAAAATTGACATTCCCATATTCTTTAGTAAACGGAAAAGATTATTCTAATCTTGAATTAGCTGAAAAATATAAATGGATGGAATATTACAAATTAAGCTTTAAAGGAAAATGGTATACAGCTTTTACAAGTAAATTAGTGTTAATGATGAATGTTGAAGGAGGATACTTAGGGAGTTACAACAATAAAGTTGGAGCGACACCATTTGAACGATTTTTTGTTGGTGGAGATGGGCTAGCGTCATATCAATTAGACGGTAGAGAAACTGTTGGATTAAGAGGTTATGAGAACAATCAATTATCATCTATTGAAGGAGGAACAATCTTTAATAAGTTTCAATTAGAATTAAGATACTCAATTACAGATAAACCAACTGCATCTATTTATACATTAGGATTTTTAGAAGCGGGTAACTCATATAACAATTTTAGTAGTTTTAATCCGTTTCAGTTAAAAAGGTCAGCTGGATTTGGAGTTAGAGTCTTTATGCCTGCTTTTGGTTTATTAGGAATTGACTTTGCTCATGGTTTTGATGCATTACCTATCTATAACAATTCACCAAATGCTCCTAAATCGGGCTGGCAAACACATTTTATTATTGGAAGACAATTCTAAAAGACATAGTACTTAAAACAAGTATTTAGTTTTTTGGCATGATTTTTTCAAAACAAAAACTATTAAACATGAAAAAAGTATTCGTATTAATCGTCCTTTTGTTTTCAATACAAAATAGCAATGCTCAAAAGAGTCAAAATATAGCCTATATAGATATGGAATATATTTTAGAGAATGTTCCTGAATATATTGTCGCTCAAAATAACTTAAGCATTAAAGTAGAAGAGTGGAAAACTAACTTAACAAAGCTAGAGAGACATATTGAAGTAATGAAGACAGATTTAGCTAATGAAAAAGCTATTCTAACAAAAGATTTAATTGAAGAGAGAGAAGAAGATATAACGATAAAGCAAGAAGAATTAGCTAGATTAGAATCTTTATATTTTGGGCCAAAAGGTGATATGTTTTTTTTAAGAAAGCAACTAATACAACCTGTACAGGATTTAGTGTACAGTTCTGTTCAAAGTATAGCTAAAAGAAAAAAATATGATTTTGTTTTTGATAAATCTAGCGAATTAGTGATGCTATATTCAAATAAAAAGCACGATATTAGCGAGCTAGTTTTAGCAAGTATAGTTAGAGATAGAAGAATAAACACTTCTAAAAAAAATAGTTCAGCCAAGAAACTGGCAGCTCAAAAGAAAATAGAGACTATTAAAAAAGCAAGACTAGACAAAATCGAAAAGCAAAAAAAAGCTATTCAGGCCAAAAGAGATGCTAAGTTAAAAGAAAGAGATGCTAAAAGAAAACTCTTATTAGATAAAAAAAACGCAGCAAAAAAGAAAAACGAGAAAAGTTAACAATTAAAGAAATTAAATTAAATTAAAACAAGGAGAAATGAAACAATTTAAAAAGCTATTATTAGTAGTTGTATTAATGTTAGGGGTTGTAGGGGTTACAAATGCACAAAAAATAGGTCATATAGATACCACAAAGTTGGTTGAAAATATGCCTGCTACTAAAAAAGCAAACTCTGAACTTCAGAAAATTGAAAAGACTTTCAAAGATGAGATCCAGGCACAATTTTTAAAATTACAAAATAAGTTTAAAAAATACACTGCAGAAGAGAATGCTCAAACTCCTGAGACAAACGCTAGAAGAAAAGCAGAATTGCAACAAGACAATCAAAAAATTGAACAAGCTAAGCAAATTGCAGCTCAAGAGTTAAGAAAAAAAGAGATGGAATTAAAAAATCCAATCTATGAGAAAGCTCAACAAGCAATAAAAGATGTTGCTGCTGCTAAAGGTTTAATTTATGTTTTTAACTCAGCTCCAGGTGGAGGATTAATTATCTTCGAAAAAGGAGAAGATATTTATGAAGCTGTAAAAACAAAATTAGGGTTCTAAGAAATTCTTACTTTATAAAAATAAAAAAACCTGCTTTATCAAGCAGGTTTTTTTATTTTTGTTACTATATGAACTCATCTACTAAACAACCAATCGGTTTATTTGATTCTGGAATTGGGGGAACTTCAATTTGGAAAGAAATTCACGAACTTTTACCAAATGAAAGCACTATTTATTTAGCCGACAGCAAAAATGCACCCTATGGTCAAAAAACAGAAGATGAAATTTTACAGGTATCTATAAAGAACACAGAATTCCTTTTAGAACGCAACTGTAAACTAATTGTAGTAGCCTGTAATACCGCAACAACAAATGCAATAAAGCACTTAAGGGCGCATTACAACGTTCCTTTTATAGGAATTGAACCAGCAATTAAACCAGCGTCTCTAAACACTAAAACAAACACAATAGGCATCCTTGCTACAAAAGGAACTCTTAACAGTAATTTATTTGCAAACACATCAAATATAATTAACACGAAAGTTAAAATTGTTGAACAGATAGGTGAAGGATTGGTTGAACTAATTGAAGGCGGAAAATTGGATTCGTCTGAAATGACACAACTATTAAAAAAACACCTTCATTTATTAACTAAACATACTATTGATTATTTAGTATTGGGATGCACGCATTATCCATATTTAATTCCTCAAATAAAAGCGATTATAGATTCCAATATAAACATCATAGACTCCGGTCAAGCAGTAGCAAAACAGACAAAAAAGATACTAGAAAAAAACAACTTATTGCATTCTCAAAACTCTAAGACAGAGAATATCTTTTATTCAAACACAAACACAAAAGTACTAAAGGCGGTTTTAAATAATTCTAACGTTATTGTTGAGAAATTAAATTTCTAAAAAGAAGCATTAATGTTGGGACATGCTGCAGCTCTTTGCCTCTTACAAAACACGTTTATCCCTAAACTAATTTGATGAAACCCAGTGTCAGCAAAAATAATCTTTCCTAATTGCTTTGTATAGGTATAAGAAATCATCATTTTATTATAGTTTACGCCAACTATTGGCGTAAAATATTGAAGATTTTCTATAGATCCATTATCAAAACTTCTTCTATAAGACAAGGCCGCCCAAAGCTGAGCTTTGCCTATGTTTTTATATGCTTTAATGTTAAAATCAGCAACAGTCTCTCCTGTTCCTTCTCTCAACTGTAACATAAATGAAGGCTCTAAGTTTACAACATCTCTGTAATTAAAATAATAACCAGCACTAAATATATAGTTTCTTAGATCTAGTGGTTCTAAACTATTGTTTAAATTGTTTTTAGCAGAAAGTAACAAGTTCTTTACTGTAAAATAAGAAGAAAGTCCTTCTTTATGATAAGCCACACTAAAATCCGCATTAAAATAGCTTGTGCTTTCAATTAACTGCTGTACAGTTCTATCTCCAAAAAATGTTCTTTGATCAGATTGATTTTGAACTACAGTTGCAGATAAGCCAAAAGAAAGTTGCTCAAAATTATTACCATTACCAACATTTAAATGATATGCGTAAGTAGCTTGAATCCCTTTTTGTGAATGATATCCATTTTTATCATTAAAAATAACAAAGCCCATCGCTGCATTATCTCCAAATTTATTATGAAAGCTTAACGTTTGTAATTCTGGAGCATTTACAACTCCTTGCCATTGCTTTCTTCCTGTCATCCTTATTTTACCACAAGTACCAATACCTGCAGCAGATGGATGAATTAAAAACACATTATCTGATAAATAATCTGAATATATAGGTAATGTTTCTTGACCAATTGCTGACAAGGAACTTATAAGGAATAAAAAAAGGATTATAATTCTCTTCAAAAACTTATTATTTTTTAATGGAGTTAAGACCCCAAATATAAATATATTCGATATATGAAACCAAATTTAAGCTAATTAATAATTCATTAACTAAATCAGACAAAAAATATTGTATTAAAGTTTTATAGAATTGATATCTTTAGGCAATAATCAACCTGTAAAATCATTAAAAATGAAATTAAAATCACTTTTTACAACGCTAGTTTTAGCTCTCTTAATAGCAAGTTGTAATTCTAATAAAAAAGAAAACTCATCTCAGTTAAATACACCTAATACTTCTGGGGATATTAAAATTGACAACATCAAGCTATTAGGAAACATTCAGATTTTAGCAAGTGACTCTTTAGAAGGAAGAGGTTTTGCAAGGCCAGGAAATAGAAAAGCACAAGCCTTAATTGCAAGTGAATTTAAAAGACTCGGATTAGAAACGGTATTAGAAACTGGATACATCCAAAATTTTAACCATACCTATAAAGGAAAAAGAAGGCAACGTATGTTTCCTGTAAAAGGAAAAGACAAAAATGATGTTAACGTTCCAGACACAACACTTGTTGGTGGAAATGTTGTTGGAATGATTAAAGGAAAGTCTAATAAAATAATTGTTATTACTGGACACCATGATCATTTAGGAATTAGAAATGGCAAAATATATAACGGAGCAGATGACGATGCTTCTGGTTCTGCAGCTGTAATAGCAATTGCAGATTATTTTAAAAATAAAACCCCAAACCACACCTTGGTTTTTGCAACTGTAGATGGAGAAGAATCTGGAATGTTAGGTTCTAAACATTTGGTGAAAAACTTCCCATTAGGAAAAGAGAACATTGTTTTAAACATTAATATGGACATGATTGCTCATAATGACAAAAACGAGTTGTATGCCTGTGGATTATTTCACTACCCTAATCTTAGAGAACCGTTAACGAAAGTGAATTCTACTATTAATTTAATTTCTGGTCATGATGACCCAAAAAATAAGACACAAGATAATTGGACAGGCTCTTCCGATCACATCTCATTTCACAAAGAAAAGATTCCGTTTATCTACTTTGGTGTAGAAGATCATAAAGATTACCACAAAGACACTGATACTTTTGAAACGATAAATCAAGAGTTCTATATTGAAGCTGTAAAGCTTATTATACAAGCAGTAGAGAATTTTGATACTGATTTAAAATAACTAAATTTAAGGGCTATGGCAGATAATCAAGATATATTAAAAGGTGTTATTCAACTAGTCATTATTGTTGTAGTGACTCTTATATTCTTTGCTATCTTCTCTAAAAAAAACCTAAACTTTAAAAAGTTAATTCCATTAGTACTAATACTTGTCTGGATTAGTATTTCAATAATATTAGGGTTTGAATATCTAATTTTTAGAGATTCTAATATCTTATTCTCTTTTGATGGATTTATATTTCTTATGAAAGAATCTTTACCTATGAGCCTTCTTTTTGGAGGATTGACATTTTTTATTAAATATAGAAGAAGTCTGAAAGCGTAAATAGAGTATTTCAAAGAAAACACAAACCTTCAGATTTCTCTGAAGGTTTTTTTCATAGCACGAACTGGATTCATTTCTTTGCCTGCAAAGAAATGAATCCAGATTATGGGTAGCTTTACAAGCAAAACCAATTGCGATGCAATTGTTGGTTTTTTGTGAATCAAAAGTTCAAGTGCAGACACTACACTTTTGTCCACAAAAAAACCAGATACATTTGTATCTGGTTTTAATAGTAGCGGGAACTGGACTCGAACCAGTGACCTTCGGGTTATGAGCCCGACGAGCTACCTACTGCTCTATCCCGCGATTTGGACTGCAAAGGTACAACCCTTTTCTTATTTATACCAAAAGAAAATCAATTTTTATTTTTTATTTTTTTCGAAGCTACATAATCTTCACACTAACAATATTCTATCTTTTAAATTCTTAGAAAGAAAAAACAAACTATCTTTGCAGCATGACACATAAAGCAGGTTTTGTAAACATTATTGGAAATCCAAACGTTGGTAAATCAACATTAATGAACGCCTTAGTTGGAGAGAAATTATCTATCATAACTTCTAAAGCACAGACTACCAGGCATCGTATTTTAGGAATTGTAAATAATGACGACTATCAAATTGTTATTTCTGATACTCCTGGAATTTTACAACCAGCTTATGAGCTACAAGAATCTATGATGGATTTTGTAAAGTCGGCTATTGATGATGCAGATGTTTTGATTTATATGGTAGAAATTGGAGAAAGAGAGTTGAAAAACGAAGCTTTCTTTAAAAGAATCATCAATGCGAAAATCCCTGTTATATTATTGCTAAATAAAATTGACAGATCTTCTCAAGACGAAGTTGAAGAGAAATTGGCTTATTGGAGTGAAAAAGTCCCAAATGCTTCTGTGTTTATTATTTCTGCTTTAGAGAAATTTAATATTGATGTAGTCTTAGCTAAAATCATTGAGAACTTACCAGAAAGCCCTGCATTTTACCCTAAAGATCAACTAACAGACAAGCCAGAACGTTTTTTTGTGAACGAAAAGATTAGAGAAAAAATCTTGATGCATTACAAAAAGGAAATTCCGTACGCTGTTGAAGTAGAAACTGAGGAATTTGTAGAGGAAGAAAAAATCATAAGAATCCGTTCAGTAATCATGGTAGAACGTGAAACGCAAAAAGGAATCATTATTGGTCATAAAGGTGCTGCTATAAAACGTGTAGGTACTGAAGCTCGTAAAGATTTAGAGATCTTTTTTGATAAAAAGGTTTTTATGGAACTGTATGTAAAAGTGAATAAAAACTGGCGTAGTAACAAGATTCAATTGAAACGATTTGGATATAAAGACTAATTAGTTTTCTAAAATATTGGTCATTAAATCATGTAAATCATCCATTTGACTATGCCCTGTACTCTTTCCTACTCTTCCTATTAAATACAACGACACCCAAAGTAATGGCAAAAATAGAGTCATCATTAATGGAAAAACAATCCCCTTTTCCAAACTCCATCTAACATACAACATTACACTAAAAACTAAAAATGTAAGTCCAACTGCAAAATGGATAAACATAAACAACGTCCAAACTTGTGGTTTAGGGCCAAACAGCCCTTTGAGTAAACTTTTGTTTTCTTCTAAGCTTTCAATTTCTAAGTTTAACTGCGGAGACCAAAAATGCTCTTCTTTTTTTGGTACATCAATAATAATATGTCCGTCATAAAATCTGCTTGGAAATTTACTATTGCCCTCATTTAGTGCTTTTTTAAATTTATTAATTACTAATTCTTGGTCTCCATTTAGATCTATTGTAAACCTTGGTCTTAAGTGTATTGGACTATTGGTTTTCTCGCTCATACTAATTTGAAATAACTGATTTAAAAGAGGTTAAAATTATAACTCACTAAAATTAAACAAAAATCATTCTCTTATTAGTATCTTTGCAGAAATTTTTCAAGAAATGAATAGTATTGTAGCGATTGTAGGAAGACCAAATGTAGGGAAATCGACGTTATTTAATCGATTAGTCCAACGTAGAGAAGCTATTGTAGATTCTGTTAGTGGGGTAACCCGTGATAGACACTATGGAAAGTCAGATTGGAACGGTAAAGAGTTTTCTGTAATTGACACAGGAGGTTATGTGGTTGGTTCTGATGATATTTTTGAAGAAGAAATCCGTAAACAAGTACAATTAGCTTTAGAAGAAGCAGATATTATTGTTTTTGTGGTTGATGTAGAGCAAGGAATTACTCCAATGGATACTGAAGTTGCTAAATTGCTTAGAAAAGTTAAAAAACCTTTGTTTGTTGCTGTAAATAAAGTTGACAATGCAATGCGTGACGCAGATGCTGTTGAATTTTACAATTTAGGCTTAGGAGAATATCATACAATCTCTTCTATTAACGGAAGTGGAACTGGAGAATTATTAGATGCCTTGGCAAAGGAAATGCCTAAACCAGAAGAAATTGACTTAGAAAAAGAAGAACTACCAAGATTTGCCGTAGTTGGGAGACCAAATGCAGGAAAATCATCTTTTATCAATGCATTAATTGGAGAAGAAAGAAATATTGTAACAGATATTGCGGGTACAACTAGAGATTCTATCGACACAAAATACAATCGTTTTGGATTTGACTTTAATTTGGTTGATACTGCCGGAATTAGAAAAAAATCTAGAGTAAAAGAAGACTTAGAGTTTTATTCTGTAATGCGTGCAGTTAGAACTATTGAATACTCAGATGTGATCATTTTAATGATTGATGCAACTAGAGGATTTGAAAGTCAAGATCAGAATATTTTTTGGTTAGCAGAAAAAAACAAAAAAGGAGTTATTATTTTAATTAACAAATGGGATTTGGTAGAAAAAGAAACCAATACCATGCGTGATTATGAAGCAGCAGTGAGAAAACAAATTGCTCCTTTTACAGATGTGCCAATTATTTTTGTTTCTGTATTGACAAAGCAACGTATTTTTAAAGCAATCGAATCTGCGGTAACTGTTTTTCAAAGTAGAAAAAACAGAATTCCTACCAGTAAGCTAAATGAAACGATGTTGGAGATTATAAAAAGCTACCCGCCACCAGCAATCAAAGGGAAGTTTGTAAAAATAAAATACTGTATGCAATTGCCAACTAAAACTCCTCAGTTTGCATTCTTTTGTAATTTACCACAGTATGTTAAGGACCCATATAGACGCTTTTTAGAAAATAAAATGCGTGAAGTATACGATTTTAATGGAGTTCCGGTTATCATCTATTTTAGACAGAAATAAGAGAAAACAGTAATCATAATATAAAGACCTTTTAGGTCTTCACCCTAAATCTTGATATATTTTTATATCAAGATTTTTTCGTTTACTTGATATATAGATTTCTTTTTATACTTATCAATAAAAAAAAGGCATAGTATTTGAGACTTCGCTCAAGTTATTTCGTCTTTATGATAACAAGAGTTTAACAATTTGTACTAAAAAATTGTTAAAAGAGTCTGAATTCATAAATCTAGACCCAAACAACTTGTTTTATAATTTGTATTGCTGTTATATTTGATGAAAAACTATTGCTAAATTCAAAAAATCACTATGAAAAAACTCTCATGCTTACTAGCATTACTTTGTGCTACAACTTTTTATGCTCAATCTGTTTCCTATAAAATTACAGGAACAATTCAGTCAGAAAACGATAAAACCCTTTTAGAATCTGCAACAATTCATTTAGAAAAAATAAAGGACAGCTCTGTTGTTTCTTATACTATTTCAAATGATAAAGGTCATTTTTCTTTGAAAGGAAAATCTTTTGAAAAAGAATTGCGCCTATATGTATCCTATATTGGACTAAAGACATATTCAAAGAAAATTTCGATCAATAACAAGTCTTTAAACTTAGGTGATATCATTATGAAACCTGAAGAAAACATAT
Organism: uncultured Flavobacteriaceae bacterium; assembly: GCA_913062575.1. GTDB lineage: Bacteria > Bacteroidota > Bacteroidia > Flavobacteriales > Flavobacteriaceae > Polaribacter. The sequence goes on from CAJXVT010000004.1 coordinate 29,599, forward strand.
TGGATGAAATTGTTATTAGGTCTAGGTCTCCAATTACTATTAAAAAAGACACATTAGAGTTCAACGTAAAATCATTTAAAACAAAAAAAGATGCATCTGTTGAAGATCTATTAAAAAAACTACCTGGAGTAGAAGTTGATGAGCAAGGAAAAATTACTGTAAATGGAAAACCCGTAAATAAAATTCTCGTTAATGGAAAACCTTTTTTCGGGAATGACCCAACTATAGTCACAAAAAACTTAACTAAAGAGATTATTGAAAAAGTTCAGATTACTGACACAAAAACAAAGTCGGAAGCTTTTACTGGGCAAAAAGGAGATCAAAATAGCAAAACGATTAACCTAACCATCAAAAAAGAAAACAATAAAGGTTGGTTTGGTAGACTTGCAGCTGGTACAGGAACTGATAATCATTATGAATATGCAGCACTTGTTAACCGATTTGACAATGACAGGCGTTTTAGTGTCCTTTTAGGTGGAAACAACGTTAATTCTCCTGGGTTTAGCTTTGGCGAAATTCAGAAGATGTTTGGAAGTGGTGGAAATACAAGTGTTTCTGTTAGTTCTGGCGGCGGCTATAACTTTAGTATTGGTGGAAGATCATTTGGAACTGGGGAAGGTATTGTAAAATCTAAAAACTCTGGGTTTACCTTTGCAGATGAATTTGGAAAGAAAGTTGATGTGAGTGCAGATTACTTTTTCTCTGGAAGTAATTCTACTAATGCATCTATAAGCAATAGAGAAAACATTTTATCAACTGGTAGATACTTCTCTAACTCAAACTCTACTAGTAATAACGATTACGAATCTCATAGTTTTAATACTGGAATAGAGATAAAAGTAGATTCTACTTTCATGATTAACATTAAACCTTCATTTACTTTTAATAAAAATGAAGGGATCAGTACGAACTATCAAGAAACACTTGATGAAAACAGACAATTAACAAATAAATCTACAAGTAATAATTCATTAAAGTCAACAATTAATCAATTTAAAAACAACATTAGCTTTTCAAAAAAGTTTGGTAAAAAAGGTGCGTTTATTGGCTTAACAATTAACAATCAATTTGACAAAACTGACGGAGAAAGTTATAATAATTCTGAAATTGAAATAATAAATTCTACAACGATTAAAAGAAATCAATTTAGCAATAACAACTCAGAATATTCGAGTTTTGATACTAGATTGTCTTATAGAAAACCATTAATTGCTAAAAGATTATTTTTGGATTTTGCCTATCAATATTCAAAAAGTAATCGTGAGAATGTGAAAAGCACCTATGATTTCAATAATAACACGCAAGACCATACAGACTTTAACACACTACTAAGCACCGATTTTTCTTATAAAAACACAAAGAGCACACCATCAATACAATTGTCTTTTAGAGAAAAAAAATGGTCTTTAAGTCTTAAAGGAGGATATGTTAGTAGAAACATAGAAAGTGAAGATAAATTGCGCCCAACCTTAAATTTAAGTAGAGACTTTAATGCTTTAGAAGCAAGATCTTGGTTTAGTTATAGGTTTAAATCTAGAGCTCGTATATACTCTAGTTATTCTGTATCTAATAGCATCCCTTCTACTTCACAAATTCAACCTTTTGTAAATGAAAACAATCCGTTAAATATAATCACAGGAAACCCCAATTTAAAACCTACCAACAACCATAGATATTCTATAAGTTATAATAAATACAACTTTCAAGCTGGAACAGGTTTCTTTATGCACGCTAGGTTTAATAGCTCTAGAAATAAAATAGTTACAAATACGACTATAGACCCTGTTAATTTAGTTAGAAATACCACCTATGAAAATGTAAATGGTAATTATGATGTAAATTTTGGTGGAAGTTATAATAAGAAAATTAAATTAGATTCCATTAATACCTTAAAAATTAATCTAGGAGCTTATTATTCAGAGAGAAAGAATGTTTATTTTTTCAACGGAATAAAAAACAATTCACACACAAAGACTATATCACCTAACTTAGGATTTACATTAAATTTAAAAAACCTAATTCAAATTCAACCTAGGTATAGAGTTTCATTTTCTAAAACAGCTTTTGACTTAAACAATATTGAAAAACAAAATTACGTAACGCATAACTTAAGTATCAACACAAAAACGCTTTCTTCTAAAAGGTTTGAATGGCAAAATAATGTTAGATTCAACCACAATCCAAATGTTGCTGATGGCTTTAACAAAAGCGCTTGGTTCTGGAACTCTTCATTAGCATATTCTGTTCTAAACGATAAAGGAACACTTAAGTTAAAAGTGTATGATTTATTAAACCAAAACACAAATGCAAGAAGAATTGCAACTGCAAACTATATTGAAGACAGACAGAGTACCGTTTTACAGCAATATTTTATGCTAAGTTTTAGCTGGAAGTTTAACAGCTTAGGTAAAAAAGGAAAAGTGAGAGATTTTGGAATGTTTGAGTTCTAATTGAAAGGTTTTCTTTCTAAGGCTTAACATGTAACATCTTAAAAACCTAAATAATCAACTTGATAATTATTTAGGTTTTTTTGTATCTGCGAGCGATATAAAAAAGTTACTCTTTTTTTGCAAGATTCTTATAAAGAACCGTCTATAAAGATACAATTTGTACCTTTGCAGTACTAATAAGAAAATCTTATGAAAATATTAAAATCTGAAAATCATCAACCAATTGAACTGCCTTTACAGCTTAAAATAAGTTTTGAGAAGGTTTTTTTAATGTATAAAAAATACACTGAAGAGGATTTTAAAGAACATCCTTTTCATAAGTCTGCAAAAATAATGGTGGCTAAAATAGAACAACATCCTGAACTGATTGATGGGTTTTCAGATTTTAGTTTGCTTGAAAAATTGCAAAACGAAATTAGTTTATTACTAGAGCCGTTATTTCCAGAACCGTTATTGTTAAATGAAATTAAATCAGCAACAATTCCGTTTACATTTACCTCATTTAATTTCACTACTCGATTTGAAAATATTATAAAAAACGCTGGAGAAAACTTTGAAATAAAAGTTCGTAATTTTGAAGATGACCTCTTATATATTTACGGATGTACGATGATTTTAGCCACCGTTTATGATTACAATATAGATTTAAAAAGACCTTTCTTTTTTGATATCCCAGATATAAATACCGGAATTACAAGACATTACAGAGCCGCTTTTAATGGCGATTTTGGTGAAATTCACCCAACAGAAAACGCTCCAAAAATCACCGATGAAGATATTAAAATATTACTCGATAATTTTGATAATGTTGACATTTGGAAAGAAAAATTCCCGCCAAACAGTTATGTTTATAAAGGATTTGGAATTATGAATCTGTTTGATGTAACAACAGATGAAACCATTACAAATATTAGAACAAACTTACTTAGAGCTAACGATAATTTAATTAGTGACTTACAAGAAAATATTCGAGAGTTTTACAACATAAAAGACTTGCGTTTAGGCTATTCTGTGTTTGATATTTCAAACATCGGAGCAAAATCGATTACAACGAAAAACTCTGAAAGCATCATATTAAAAGATTTAAAGCAAATTGATTGCAGTAATTTTTTCTGTGATGATACGATACATAATCTTTTTAAAAATCACGAAGCTATTGCCATTTCTGATGTAGAAAAACATGGGAAACAAACGAACAAAAATGATTTCTATAAAAGATTAAAAACTAATGGAATAGGCAGTATTATTCTTATCCCTATAAAAGCTTCAACAGGTAACGATTTATCAATTTTAGAAATTGCCTCACCTAGACCTTTTGAGTTAAACTCTATAAATCAGAATAAATTAAAAGATATCATTCCTGTTTTTAAAGCTGCAGTAGATCGTTTTTCTGAAGAACATATAAATGTAATCGAAGCTACAATTCAAGAACATTACACAACCATACACCCTGCTGTAAAATGGCGTTTTAGTGAAGCCGCAGAAAATTACCAGCAACAATTATTTAATAAAGTAGAAAAACCAAAATTAGACGAGATCATTTTTAATGATGTCTATCCTTTATTTGGACAAAGTGATATTAAGGGTTCGTCTATTGCCAGAAATAATGCTATTAAGGAAGATTTAACTACGCAATTAACATTGGCAATAAACATCTTAAACCAAGCATGTTTAGTAGAGAAACTCCCCATTTATGATGAATTAATATTCAGAATTAATGAGTACTCTACGAATGTTTCTGACGGATTAAAAGCTGGAGATGAAATTGCTATTATTGATTTTCTAAAACGAGAAATTTATCCGGTATTTAATCACATTAAAAAAGTTAATAACAGTTTATCTGAACATGTAGCTGTTTATATGGATCGAATAGATTCTAAACTGCATGTAGTTTACGAAAAGCGTAAAGATTATGAAGATAGTGTTACACTATTAAATGACAAATTAGCTAAGTTTTTAGATCAAAAGCAAGAAGATGCCCAAAAAATGTTTCCTCATTACTTTGAGCGTTATAAAACTGATGGTGTAGAATACAATATGTACATCGGAGATTCTTTAGTGAAAAATAAATCTTTCGATAAATTGTTCCTATACAATTTAAGATTGTGGCAATTGCAAATGATGTATGATTTAGAAAATCTTGCTTTTAAAGCAAGATCAGAAATGAATCACGATTTAAGAGTTGCTTCATTAATATTAGTACATAGCAACCCAATGGCTATAAAATTTAGAATGGATGAGAAGCAATTTGATGTTGATGGGGCTTACAATATAAGATACGAAATAATCAAAAAACGTATTGATAAAGCGCATATAAAAGACACGAATGAACGTTTAACAATCCCTGGTAAAATAGCGATTGTATATTCTCAAGACAGCGATGCAATAGAGTATTTAAAATACATTAAATTCTTACAGTCTAAAAAATATTTAGGCACAGTAGAAAAGTTAGACATTGAAGATTTACAAGGAGTTTCGGGACTAAAAGCTTTACGTGTAGAAGTTATATTCAACAAAAATTACAACGAAGAAAAGTCAATCTCGTTTAATGATTTAATTGAAGAACTAAAAGCATAAAGCTTCTTAAACCAAGCCTCTTTCTTGCATTTTAAATGCAAGAGCAAACGAAATTACAGAAACAATAATCCCAACCATAAACACCAAATAAGTTACTCTTAATAGCTTATATTTCCTATCCAACACCTTTCCCAAAAAATACAAGTCTTTAGTCATAGAACTGTATAAGTATTGCTTGTCTTTCATTAATTCTCCCATTGCCCATTCAAATTCTGGCAAGCTCATTTTATGAAAATTCCCGAAAAACAATAAATTCACCTTTTTATCTTCTACATCTTTTTTTGTAAACTTACCGCCAGTTACATTTGGTCTTGTAGCTATAACAGATAAAATAATTGTAGTAACTGTAAATATGATAAAAATGATTGTAGGTGTAATTAAGTATTGATTTGATGGGTTGTCTAATTTTGGCAATAAGCTAGATAAAGCCAACGAAATAATAATTGCATTTACAGACAATAAAATATTGGCTTTTGTATCTGCAATATCACTTAATGTGATATGATTTCTTAAGGTAACTCTAAACATGGTTTCTATCCCTCGTTCTGGAGTTTTTGCTTTTTGCTTTTTAAGTTTTAATTCTTCTTTTTTAACAGATTCTTTGCGCTCTTCTTGCTTTATTTTTTTTTGTGATTTAAATAATTGAGCTAAGTTTTTGTCTTTTCCTTGTTGCCAATTTTCTTGAGCGTAATTAGTGTAATAATGGTGTTTATTTGCTAAAAAACCAATATTCTCTAGAATCCATTCTGAATCCGAATAGTTTTTATTATGAACAAGATTTACTTCTTCCTTTAATAAATCGCTGACATCAGAAAAACTTTTTTTAGCCAAATGATTACTATCAGCATCTTTCAATATTTTCTCTAAAACATCATCAGCTTCAACACCCATTTTTGTAGCTCTAATCAATCTGTTTACATTATTAATAATACTATCATCAATATTGTATTCTTCTAAAAAATTAGTGGTAATTCTTACACTCGACTCTTCATGATTCTCGGTTCCTTTAATGTAACCAACATCATGAAACCAAGCTGCTAAAAGCAATATATTTGCATCAGTTTCAGAGATCTTCTCTCCTTCAATTAACTCCTTAGTAGCATTCACAACACGTTGTGTATGACTCAAATTATGGTACAAATAATCAGTACTTAACTCTTTGGTTAATAATGAAAAAACATATTTTTCGGTTTTAAGTAACAATGTCTCCATAAAAGAATTATTTTTATACTAAAGTAAAAAAATTAGATGAACAGTACAAAGTATTTAAGCCTAATTGCAATCTTTCTATTACTAAGTAATTGCGCAACACATCAACCACAATTCAAAAATAAAAAAGAACTATACAATGTAACTTCACTAGAAGACGTAAAACATTCTTTTTACTTACTTGGTGATGGTGGAAATTCTCCAATAGGAGATGTAGCAATTACTTTAAAAAGACTGGAAAAAGAATTAGAATATGCTTCAAAAAATAGCACTATTTTATTTTTAGGAGATAATATATATCCCGCAGGATTACCTAAGAAAAATGACAAAGGAAGAGTTTTTGCTGAACATCAATTAAATGTTCAGACAAGTACTGTTAAAGGCTTTGAAAAAAGCACCATTTTTATTCCAGGAAATCATGATTGGTATTCAAATGGACTGAAAGGTCTAGAAAGACAAGAAAATTACATCACTAAACTACTAGGAAAGGATTCATTTTTACCCAAAAAAGGTTGTCCAATTGATAAGGTTAACATCTCTGATGATATAGTTTTGATTATTATTGATAGCGAATGGTTTTTAACAAATTGGAACAAACACCCAACGATAAACGACAATTGTGAAATAAAAACACGAACTCGTTTTTTTGATGAATTTGAAAGTTTGATAAAAAAAGCAAGAGGAAAAACCACCATTGTTGCTATGCATCACCCAATGTATACAAATGGGCCTCATGGCGGACAATTTTCTTTAAAACAACAATTATTTCCGGCAGGAAATAAGCTTCCAATTCCAGTTTTAGGAACCTTTTTAAACCTAATTCGTAAAACAAGTGGACTTAGCAATACTGATCTTCAAAACAAAAGATATTTAGAGTTTAAAAACAGGGTTGTCACCTTATCACAAGAAAATGAAAAAGTTATTTTTGTTGCAGGACACGAACATAGTTTGCAATATATTGTACAAGACAATCTACCTCAAATCGTTAGTGGAGCAGGTTCTAAAACTACTGCTACGAGAAATGTAGGTGGCGGACAGTTTTCATTTGGTGGTGCTGGATATGCAAGATTAGATGTTTTTAATAACGGATCATCTGAAGTTACATTTGTAGATACAGAAAAAAATGAAGTTGTTTTTAAAACTCAAGTTTTCAACCCTAATACACCTTATGAAGATCATAAATTTAAAGCGATAACAGACTCACATACTTCTGCATCAATTTATACAGATGAAGAAATTACAAAAGGTAACTTATACAAATATCTATGGGGAGATCGTTACAGAAAATACTACGGAACAAAAGTTAGGGCAAAAAATGTTGATTTAGATACACTTTTTGGAGGTCTAACTCCCAAAAGAAAAGGTGGTGGACATCAATCAAAATCATTGCGATTAGAAGATAAAGATGGACGAGAATATGTAATGAGAGCTTTGCGTAAAAATGCCTTGCAATATCTACAAGCTGTTGCTTTTAAAACACAATTTATTGAAGGTCAATTTGACAACACTTATTCTGAAGACTTATTATTAGATGTGTTCACAGGATCACACCCATATGCTCCATTTACTGTTGCTACTTTAGCTGAATCTATTGATGTGTTACACACAAAACCTCAACTATTTTATGTTCCAAAGCAAAAAGCTTTACTGCATTTTAATAATGATTTTGGAGATGAATTGTACATGATAGAAGAACGTGCCGCTTCTGGCCATGGAGATAAAGCCAACTTTGGATTTTCTAATAAAGTAATTAGCACAAATGATGTATTAAAAAAACTTACAAAAAATGCCAATTCAAAAATTGATGAAGAAGCCTATATCAGAGCAAGATTGTTTGACATGGTCTTAGGAGATTGGGATAGACACGAAGATCAATGGCGTTGGGCAGCATTTAAAAAAGGGGAAACAACGGTTTATAAACCGATGCCAAGAGATAGAGATCAGGTTTTTTCTATTATGGCAGACGGCGCCTTACTTAATTTTGTGACCAAAGCGGTTCCTTCACTACGATTAATGCAATCGTATAATGAAGAATTGGCAAATACAAAATGGTTTAATTTAGAACCTTATCCTTTAGATATGGCCTTGATAAACCAAGCCAATAAGCAAATTTGGGACACCCAAGTAAATCATATTCAAAGTAACTTAACCGATGCTGTAATTGAATCTGCTTTTTCACATTTCCCTGAAGAAGTAACAGACAATACCATTACTGACATTAAAAGAAAGTTAAAAGGAAGAATACAGAATCTAAAAAAGATATCTAACGAATATTTCATACATATTAACAGATACTCTGTTATAAAAGGAACAGATAAGGATGATTTATTTGAAGTAGAAAGATTAGACAATGGAGTTACTGAGGTGAGAGCATATAGAATCATAAAAGGAGAAAAAGGCGAGTTATTTCACCAAAAGAAATACTCTAAAAACCTAACCAAAGAAATTTGGATTTATGGTTTAGACGACAAAGATGTTTTTAAGGTTTTCGGCGATAAGTCTGCAAGTATTAAAGTGAGAGTTATTGGAGGGCAAAACAACGACACTTATGATGTTTCTAACGGAAATAAACTAACTATTTACGACTATAAATCGAAAGAAAACACTTTTACCACTAACAAAGGGGGAAGAAAGTTAACTGACGTATACGATACGAATGTGTATGACTACAAGAAGCTAAAATACAATGCTATTACTGTTTTGCCAACAATTGGAATGAATCCTGATGATGGCCTTAAAGTTGGCTTAGAGAGTTCTTTTACCAGTTTTGGTTTTGAAAGAAATCCTTTTACTTCTCAACATAGCATTGCCATGTCTTATTACTTTGCAACCAAAGGGTTTGATATTCAGTTTAAAAGCGAATTTGCAAACGTAATTAGCAATTGGAATCTAGGTTTAGAAGCAGGTTTTACCAGTCCAAATTATAGTGTAAATTTCTTTGGGTTTGGGAACGAAACTAGCAATCCATATTTTATCAATGAAGACATATACGATGAAGATTACAATCGTATTAAAATTAGAAAGGCTTTCTTTTCTTCGTATTTAATTTGGAGAGGAGAATTAGGTGCTAGCTTTAAAATCGGTTTAAATTATGAAACAAACAATGTAGAAAACACCCCTGGACGATATATAACGACCACTTCACTTACTAATAAAAACACTTTTCTTGGAGCTGAAGCACATTACAATTTTGAAAATAGCGACAATAAAGCATTTCCAACATTAGGGATGAAAGCAGATTTAAAATTCGGATATAAATCAAACACAGATACAAATGCGAGCTTTGGTTATATCATTCCTTCTTTAAGTTTTGACTACAAATTAATATCAAGCGGAAAATTAGTATTGGCAACCAAAGTAAAAAGTCATTTTAATTTTGGTAACGGTTTTGAGTTTTATCAAGCAGCATCTATTGGAGCAAATGATGGTTTACGCGGCTATAGAAATCAACGTTTTACTGGTAAAAATGCATTTTATCAAAATACTGATATTCGTTTAAATTTACGAAAAATGAGAACCGGCCTATTGCCTTTGCATATTGGTTTGTATAGCGGATTTGATTATGGAAGAGTTTGGTTAGAAAACAGTTCTTCTGACACTTGGAATACATCTTTTGGTGGCGGAATTTTCTTAAATGGTGCAGATATGCTAGCTTTAAACCTTGGGGTTTTTAAAGGAAAAGAAGAAGCTAGAATTGCATTTTCTTTAGGTTTCACATTTTAACTAAGAGTTGATTATTTCATCAACAAATAAAACTCTTCTACCTTAGAATAGGTGAATCTAATATCAAACTGTAAACGAAAATTAAGTCCAACTCAGGTTAATAATTTAAAAGTTCTAAAATTTTCTTTTTTACTTTTTCTGTTGATGGAATCATCGTCTGTTCCAAGGTACTATTTAATGGAATTGCAGGCATGTTTTCACTACCAATAGTCATCACTGGCGCGTCTAAATACTTAAAGCATTCTTCTTGTATTTTCCCTGACAATGCTCGTGCAAACCCAGTACTTGAAGGCTCTTCTGTTACCACCAAACATTTTCCATTTTTCTTTACCGACTTTACAATCGTTTCTTCGTCTAAAGGGTATAAGGTTCTTAAATCAATAACCTCAATCGTATCTTTCATTCCCAATTCAGCACTTGCATTCATTGCCCAATGAACTCCCATTCCGTAGGTAACAATCGTTAAGGTTTCTTCCTCTTCCTGTTTCCATATTTCTTGTAAAACCCATGCTTTTCCAAAAGGCAAGACATAGTCTTCCGAAGGCTCTATAGAGGTTGCTCCTTGAGTTCCTGGAACTTTACTCCAATACAAACCTTTATGTTCTAAAATCACAACTGGATTCGGATCATAATACGCTGCTTTTAACAAGCCTTTTAAGTCGGCACCGTTACTTGGATACGCTATTTTAATTCCTCTAATATTGGTCAATATACTTTCTACCGATGATGAATGATAAGGACCTCCACTTCCATAAGCCCCAATAGGAACTCTAAGAATCATACTCACAGGCCATTTTCCATTGGACAAATAACAACTTCTACTTACCTCTGTAAATAATTGATTTAGACCTGGCCAAATATAATCTGCAAACTGAACTTCTACAATTGGTTTTAGCCCAACAGAGCTCATTCCAACCGTTGAACCAACAATAAATGCTTCTTGGATGGGTGTGTTAAAAACACGATCGTCACCAAATTTTTGAGCCAAGGTTGCAGCTTCACGGAAAACACCTCCTAATCGACCTCCAACATCTTGTCCGTATAACAAACATTCTTTGTGCTTCTTCATCAACTCTTCAACAGCAAACAAAGCACAGTCTACCATCACCACTTTATCATTTCCCTTTGGAGAACGCTCTCCTACTTCTTCTACAATTGGTGTTGGTGCAAAGTCATGTGTAAATAAATCTTCTGGCTTCGGATCTTCTGCCTTTTGTGCTTTTTCTAAATCAGCTTTGACTTTTACTTTGGCAACACTTTCAATAGCATCAACTTCTTCTTGAGTACATCCATTGTCTAACAATTGCTGTTTCAATACTGGATATGGGTCTCTAGAACGAGCTTCTTCCAAATCATCCCGATACCACTCCATACGAACACCAGATGTATGGTGATTTAATAGTGGAACTTTAGCATGTATCAAGAAAGGTCTACGTTCTTTACGAATAGTAGCGATTACTTTTTCTACTGCTGCATAACTCTCCATAAAGTTTGCTCCGTCAATTGTAATTGCTTCTAAACCATGAAATCCTTGTGCATATTCAAAAGCATTTTGCGCTCGCGTTTCTTCTGCATTGGCTGATATATCCCAACCATTATCTTGTACTAAATATAAAATTGGCAATTGCTTTAAAGCAGCCATTTGAAAAGCTTCTGCAATCTCTCCTTCTGTTACTGAAGCATCTCCTAAACTACATACCGTAATTGGTGCTAAAGTGTTATCGACTGGATCCGAATTGTCATCTGTTTCCTCTAACGCAATTGAAAGGTTCTCTAAACCTTGCAATTCTTTGTATTGCATTCCCATCGCTGTTCCAGTTGCTGGAATAGCTTGCATTCCGGTTGCAGAAGATTGATGTGGGATTTTCGGTTTGTCAGCATCTTTTAAACTTGGGTGACAATAGTATGTTCTACCTCCAGAAAATGGATCTTCTTTCTTTGCCAACAACTGCAACATTAAATCATAAGGTTGTAATCCGAAAGACAACAACATTGCGTCATCTCTATAATAAGGATATGCATAATCTTGTGGTAACAATTGCATCCCCAAAGCAATTTGAATAGCTTCGTGACCTCTAGAAGTAGCATGTACGTACTTTGATACTACTTTAAAATTATCTTCGTACAATTCTGCCATTGCCTTAGCTGTACAAAGATTTGAAAACCCTTTTTGTAGAATGTGTTTCTTCATGTTTATTTTCCTGAAAAAGGAAATCTATTTTTTATAATTTACTAGTAATCTTGTGTCAAATACAGAATGAAAAGGTTTTTACACCAACTCTTTTTCAACTTTTATCATCCAATTAAATGGGTCTTCAATCTTTCCTGTTTTAATCGCATTCAATGTATCGTTTACATCCAAACCTACCGGACTCTCATCTGATACATGAATCGTTCTACCTTCGAACCCAATTTCTTGAATATACGCAATTCCAACAGCCGTTCCAGTTCCAAAAGCCTCCTCTAAGGTTTTGTTTTTAGAAGCTTCTTCTATTTCATCAATCGTTATTGAACGTTCAGTTACTTCATATCCTTTATGTCTTAGCAAATCAATCACACTCATTCTTGTGATCCCATCTAAAATAGCGCCATCACGTTTTGGTGTTACAAATTTCCCATCAATTTTAAAGAAGATATTCATGGTTCCTACTTCTTGAATATATTTATGTTCAACAGCATCCAACCATAAAACTTGATCGTATCCTTTTGATTTTGCAATCTCAGTTGGACGAATTGCTGCGGCATAGTTTCCTGCTGCTTTTGCTTCTCCTGTCCCTCCTTCTACGGCTCTTATATACTTTGTCTCAGCATACAACTTAATTCGATTGGTAAAGAATGGACCCGCTGGTGAAGCCATAACAATAAACTTGTAATTATTTGCTGCACGCATTCCTATAAACGGTTCATCTGCATACATAAAAGGTCTTAAATACAAAGCGCTTCCATCCATCGGAGGAATCCAATTGTGTTCCAATGCAACCAATTGCTTTAGCCCTTCAACAAATAAATCTTCAGGGAAATCTGGCATTCCCATTCTATCAGCACTAAAATTCAATCGCGCTGCATTTTTATCTGCTCTAAACAGCATTGGTGAACCATCGACACCAACAGTCGCTTTCATTCCTTCAAAAATAGCTTGACCATAATGTAAAGCCATTGCCGCAGGATGCGTAGGAATCAATTCTAAAGGTTGAATTCTAGGTACTCCCCATTCTCCATTTGCATAATCACAGATAAACATATGATCTGTAAAAGTGGTTCCTAATGGAATGTTACTAAAGTCTAATTCTCCAGCTTTAGATGTTGCTACTTTTTGTATTTCTATGTGATGCTTCATAATTTCTTGTCATTCCTGTAAAGCAGGAGTCTATTTTTTAATTAGTACTGATAATGATTCCGCACATGTGGGAATGGCAACACTATAATTTTCTATTCGTATCAAATTGCTCAAAATAATCTGCAATACGACGTAAAAAGCTTCCTCCTAAATATCCATCAACAACACGATGGTCAAAAGAAAGTGATAAATACATCATGCTTCGAATTGCAATTTCATCTCCTTTTTCTGTTTCAATAACTTCTGCTCTTTTCTTAATGATTCCAATAGCTAAAATGGCTACTTCAGGCTGATTTATAATTGGAGTCCCCATCAAACTCCCAAAAGTTCCTACATTAGAAATTGTAAAAGTACCTCCTTGAATATCGTCTGCTTTTAATTTATTATCTCTTGCTTTCCCTGCCAATTCATTTACCTTTTTACTCAACTCTGCCAAACTCTTATTATCTGCATCCTTTACTACTGGAACAATTAAATTTCCACTAGGTAGCGCTGTAGCCATACCAATATTAATGTGCTCTTTTACAATAATATTTTCTCCATCAATAGAGGCATTAATCATTGGAAAGTCTTTTACTGCTTTAGCAACAGCTTCAACAAATAAAGGTGTGAACGTCAATTTACAATCATACTTTTCTTGAAATGCAACTTTATGTTCATTTCTCCAGTTAACCATTTCTGTTAAATCAGCTTCAACATATGCAGTTACGTGTGGTGATGTATGTTTTGAATACACCATATGATCTGCAATCATTTGACGCATTCTGTCCATCTTCACTATCTTACCTGTTCCTTTATCTAGATTTAACTGTGGAATTCTATAAGCTGTCGGATCTAGCTCAGCAGTAGGTTGTACAAATTGAGAAGGCCTTCCTTCATCAACATATTTAAACAAATCACTTTTTCTTAATCTGCCATCTTTTCCTGTAGCTGGGATGCGTGCCAATTCTTCAAAACTTATATGTTTCTCTTTGGCTACAGCTATAATTAAAGGAGAAAAGAAGGTGTTATTATTTTGGGTTGCATTTGTAATAGCTTTCTTTTGTTTTGATTTCCTTTTCACAAAAGATGTAGTCTTTTTCTTTTCAGTAACTTCAGATTTATCGGCAGTATCCTTTGCAGATGATGTAGCGTCATCCATTTCAATAATAGCAATTGTTTTACCAACTTCCACCACGTCATTTGCAGCAAACAAAATAGACTTAAGGACTCCAGATACTGTTGATGGCACTTCAGAATCTACTTTATCAGTAGCAACTTCCAACACCATTTCGTCTTCTTCAATACGATCTCCTTCATTTTTGAGCCATGCAAGAATTGTAGCTTCCTTAATGCTCTCACCTAACCTTGGCATTTTCAATTCAAATTCCATAAAACTTCGTTGATTTTAGAAAGGAATAAAATTACTGTTTTCACAATTAACAATATCATTTTTCGTTTTATTTCGATTAAATTTGTATTTTTATTCTATAAAATACAAATTTTAAGTATTTATATTCTTTACAAGGGTTGTATTTATCACAAAAAAATAATATTACAACCTCTTCTTTCACCAAACGAAGATGTTAAAAAAATGATTACCCAAAGAAATGACTACAAACCTGTACTAAACTTATCAAAACACAGCACTTAACAAACAACACATATACACCTATGAAACTTGACAACTTAGACGTTGAGATTATGAAAATTCTCCAAAAAAATTCTGATCGAACGATAAAAAGCATTGCCGAAGAACTGAATCTATCTACTACACCTATTTTTGAACGCATTAAAAAATTAAAAAAAGAAGGATATATTTCTAATTACGTAGCGCGGTTGAATCATAAAAAACTAGGGTTAAAACAAATTGTATTTATTGGGATTACACTTCAAGGTCATACAAGAAGTTATTTAGAGAAGTTTGTAAAAGAAATACAAGGATTCCCAGAGGTAATTGAATGCCACAGGGTAAGTGGTAATTTTGATTACTTACTCAAATTAATTGTTGAAGATATTGAAGCCTATGAAAAGTTTATCATTACGAAGTTAACACTGTTACCGTATTTAGGAAGTATTCAAAGTTTAATTACGCTATCAACAGGAAAAGAAACGAATGAAATTGATTTAGAGAAATTACTGGTTTAACAAGAAAATATACTTACTTCTTAAACTGCTCTCTTAAGGTTTTATAAACCTCATCTTGTTTAGGTCTGTCTTTTGGAACTTCTCGTAGAGGCGCTACTTCTCGTAAACCCTCATGGCAATCAGCTGGCAATTGTTGGTACAATTGTGTTCCTTTTGTTTTCCAAGCAAGCATCTCATCACTTACCTGCTTAATCACTTTTGCAGGGTTCCCAACGACTAAACTTCGTTTCGGGATCTTAGTCTCTGCTTTTACAAATACCATAGCACCTACAATAGATTCATCTCCTATTTCGGCATCGTCCATAATAACAGTATTCATACCAATAAGGCAATTCTTACCAAGATTAGCTCCATGTATAATAGCTCCATGACCTACATGTGCACTTTCTTTAAGAGTAATAGATTTTCCAGGAAACATATGAACTGTACAGTTTTCTTGTACATTTACACCGTCTTCCAAAATAATTTGTCCCCAATCTCCTCGAATTGCTGCTCCTGGTCCAATATAACAGTTCCTGCCAATAATAACATTACCAGTAACCGCAGCCAATGGATGCACAAAACTACTTTCGTGCACTACAGGTATGTATCCGTTGAAACTATATATCATTTATTTAAACCCTTTTAATTTTTCTTTCGTAAAGTCCGAAAGCACCAATCGTCCACTTGTTTGAGCACGTTCTGCTAATAATGAATCCCAATCTTCCGTTCCTTTCCAAAAGACAGATTTCATTTCTTTCATAGCTTCAGTGTTATAAGTACATAAATGCTCTGCAGTTGTTTTTACCGCTTTGTCTAATTCTTCATTAGATTCAAAAACATGTGTAAACAACCCTTTTTGTTTTGCCCATTCGGCAGGATAAAACGAATTTGCGTCAATCGCAATTTGTGACATTCCGCTTAATCCAATTTTACGCTCAATAGCTGGCCCAACCACAAATGGTCCAATACCAATGTTTAATTCGCTTAATTTAATAGAAGCAAATTTTGAAGCCATACAATAATCTGTTGATGCTGCTAGGCCAACTCCTCCACCAACTGTTTTTCCTTGAATACGTCCTATAATAAACTTTGGACACTTTCGCATCGCGTTAATTACATTGGCAAACCCTGAAAAGAAAACTTTACCAGTTGCTTCATCATTGATGTTAATCAATTCTTTAAAACTAGCACCGGCACAAAATGTTCTGTCTTTTCCACTTTTTAAAACAATTACTTTAATAGCATTATTTTTTCCTGCGTCTGTTATAGTTTGAGCCAATTTCGCCAAAATATCTCCTGGAAGAGAGTTATGTGCAGGATGAAAAAACTCTATATATCCTACTTCATTTATAATATCCAGTTTTACATATGGATCACTCATAATTTAATTTCTTTATAATTTAGATCAATCCGAATTGCTCGAAATGATGATTTAAATGTTTTCTTTCTAACAAATACGACTCGTATTTATTTAACTCTCCAAAAACTAAATTCTTTAACACTGCATCTGGGTTTTCTTTAAAAAATGCGAGATACTTAAATCGTTCGGCTAAGAATTTTTCTTTTGCAGTTTGTAAATCTGGGTACACCAAAGGCGATAACTTGTCTTTTTCCAATAAAGGGAAATTAGAATTTTTAGGGAACTCTTTAAAGTTGTATAAACTATCGTGTACCTCTTGTAGATATTTTTCTGGAGTTGAAATGTCAAAATCTTGAATTTCACCCGAAGCAATTCTATAGGTATACTCTAGATGCTCTAGCATATGCTGAGGCGTCATAATGCCCCACTTAGGTTTGCTATCTTCTGAAATTTCAGCAAGACAAGAATTAATTTTTTCAGTTGTCATTTCGGTAAAAACTTCTTGTTTCTTTTCTACCATTGTAAGAATAGTTGCTATACAAACTAATGAATCTTCCTTTTCTGCTCCAGCAGGTAAAGTAGCGTTTGCAGAATCTACATTTGCATCAAAAATTTCTACATACCATTTTACAATTCCACTAGGATGCTCTTGCCCTCTACTGTCTCTATCTACTTTTTGCTTGCATGTTAAACGTACATACAAAGTATCATTATGATAAATAGGGCGCAGAAATCTTATTTCTTCTAAGCCGTAGTTCGCAGCTACCGGCCCTTTATTTGGATACACAAACAATCCCGCTGCCATCGAAATAATAAAATATCCGTGAGCTGTTCTTTTTTCAAAAATACTACCGTCCAGACTTGTAATATCTGTGTGCGCATAAAAGTGATCCCATGTAATATTTCCGAAGTTAACAATATCTGTATCTGTTATTGTTCGGTTATGTGTTTTGAGTGACATTCCTGGTTGAATATCTTCCCAATGATAGGCAAACGGATGTTCTATAGATTCTTTATAACTGGATTTTGGCTGGTAAATACCAGTAATTTCTGTTAATGTTGTTGGTGATCCCTGAATGGCTGTACGTTGTAAATAATGCTTTATACCACGCATTCCTCCCATTTCTTCTCCACCTCCAGCTCGTCCTGGACCTCCATGAACTAAACTTGGTAAAGGAGAACCATGACCTGTGCTTTCTTTAGCCATATCACGATTTATTACCATTATTCTTCCGTGGTGACTTGCTGCGTTTACAACATATTCTTTCGCAATTTGATCGTCATTTGTGGTAATTGAAGACACCAAAGATCCTTTACCCATTTCTGCCAAGGTAATCGCTTCCTCTAAATTTTTATAGGGCATTAGGGTACTCACTGGACCAAATGCCTCACGTTCGTGAATTGCTGTATTTTGAAAAGGGTTATCTGCTCTTAATAAAATGGGGCTAATGAAAGCACCCTTTTTTGCATCTGCGCCTATAGTTTCTATTTTATCTAAACTTCCATAAACAATTTGTGCTTCTTTTGCCAAATCATTGACTGAATCTCTAACTGCTTGAACTTGTTGATGACTTACTAAAGACCCCATTCTTACTTCTTTCAATCTCGGATCACCAATAGTTACTTTATCTAATGCTTTGCCTAATGAAATTTGAACATCTTCAATTAAATTTTCTGGAACGATAATTCTACGAATTGCAGTACATTTTTGCCCTGCTTTTACCGTCATTTCTTTTCTAACTTCTTTGATGAATAAGTCAAATTCTGGAGTTCCAGGAACGGAATCTTCTCCTAGAATAGAAGCGTTTAAAGAATCTGCTTCCATTGTAAAAGGCACTGCCTCATTAATAATTCTAGGATGTGCTTTTAACATTCTCCCTATTGCTGCAGAACCTGTAAAGGTCACAACATCTTGAGATTCTACAGTTTCTAATATTGTTTTAACGGTTCCGTTAATGATCTGTAATGCACCTTCAGGTAAAATTCCAGAGGCAATAATTTCTCTAGCAACTGCTTCTGCCAAATAGGATGAAGATGGTGCGGGTAAAACAACTGCAGGAACTCCTGCCATCCAATTCACAGCGCATTTTTCTAACATTCCCCAAACAGGGAAGTTGAATGCGTTTATGTGCACAGCTACTCCTTTTTTTGGAACCATAATATGATGTGCCATAAACCGTCCACCTCGAGATAAATCAATAGCATCTCCTTCAACGTGGTAAGGTTGGTTTGGGAATAATTTACGTAAAGAAGCATTCGCGAATAAGTTTCCAAATCCACCTTCAATATCGATCCAACTATCAACTTTAGTTGCTCCTGTTCTATAACTTAACTCATAAAAAGAATTCTTACGTTTTGTAAGATATAATGCTAATTTCTTCAGCATATTTCCACGTTCTTGAAAGGTCATTTTTCGAAGTGTTTCACCACCTTTAGTTCTTCCATATTGAAGAATTTCAGGGATGTCTAATCCTTCAATGGCAACACTTGTAAATGCTTCGCCTGTAATAGCGTCTAATACAGGAGTTCCTTCTTCTTTTCCTTCAGTCCATTGACCTTGAACGTAATGTTGTATTTTTTTCATCGATAAACTTATTTATCGTTTCCGTATAAACGGAAATCTATTTTTAAACTCTTTCTATGATAGCCGCATAACCTTGGCCTACACCAATGCACATTGTGATTAGTGCATATCTTTTATTTTGCTCGTGCAATTCTAAAGCCGCAGAATACGCAACTCTTGCTCCTGTAACACCTAAAGGATGGCCAATTGCTATTGCGCCCCCATTTGGATTCAATCTTGGATCGTTATCTGCCAATCCCCAAGCACGAGTACATGCTAATGCTTGTGCTGCGAATGCTTCGTTTAATTCAATAATATCTATATCATTCATAGTTAAACCCGCTTTTTCTAATGCTTTATTAGAAGCTTGTACAGGTCCTATTCCCATAATTCTTGGCTCTACACCAACAACAGCAGAACTTACGATTCTAGCTAATGGTTTTAAATTGTATTTTTTTACAGCGGCTTCAGACGCAATGATTGTTGCTGCTGCTCCATCATTTAATCCTGATGAATTCCCTGCTGTCACACTTCCGCCTTCTTTTTTGAATGCAGGACGTAATTTTCCTAGGATCTCTAAAGACGTTGTTGGTTTTACAAACTCATCTTGTGAAAATAGAATTGAATCTTTTTTACGTTGTGGAATTTCAACAGTTACTATTTCTTTTGCCAATCTTCCATTCTCTTGTGCTTTGGTTGCTTTCATTTGACTCCAATGCGCAAATGCATCTTGATCTTCACGAGAGATATTGTATTTTTCTACTAGGTTTTCAGCAGTATTTCCCATTCCATCTGTACCATATAGTTTTTGCATTTTTGAATTGATAAAACGCCATCCGAATGTAGAATCGTACATTTTAGAATCGCTTCCAAATCCTGTTGATGGCTTTCCAATAACGTAGGGTCCACGGGTCATGTTTTCAACACCTCCAGAAATAAACAAGTCTCCATCGCCTGCCTTTATAGCACGATTGGCATGGATAATTGCTGACAAACCAGAACTACATAAACGATTCACAGTTTCTCCTGGAACAGTAAAAGGCAATCCTGCTAATAAAGAGGACATTCTCGCAACATTCCGGTTGTCTTCTCCTGCTTGATTTGCACAACCCATAATAACATCGTCATAAGCTTCTTTTGGAATACTCGGGTTTCTCTTTACCAATTCTTCAATTACTATTGCTCCTAAATCATCTGTACGAACTGCTGATAAGGTTCCTTTGTAACTTCCTATCGGCGTTCTTATTCCGTCTATGATATATGCTTCCATATTTATTATTTTTAATTTTGAAATCTTCAATCGACACTCATCAATCGTTAATCTCTAATCGTTTTCTTGCCACTCTTTTTGTGTTCTATAAACCACGCCTTTAAATAAGGCCACTAATTCATCACCTCTTTTAACTTCAATAATATTAAAGCCTAATTTATTAGTTACCTTTTCAATTACAGATTCAGCAATTATTACATCTCCCTTATTCAATGCTGCAATATGATTGATCGATGTTTCGATAGAAACCGCAAATCTCCCATGGGTATTTGCTGCAAATCCAAATGCCGTATCTGCCAATGAATAACTAATTCCTCCATGCGCTTTTTCCATGCTATTAAGCATTTCCTTACGGATGGTCATACCAACTTTACATCGCCCTACTTCGCATTCTAAAATTTCAATACCTAACCATTGACTGTAGGCATCTTGACTTAGCATTTTATGTGGAATTAATTCTCCTTTCATTAAAAGAATGTTTTGTTTTCTCTGTTCATTTTACGTAATAATGGGCTACAACGATATCTATCTTCATGATATTCGCTGTATAAAGCATCTAAGGTATTTACACACCAATCAATTCCTTTTTCATCTGCCCAAGCCAATAATCCCTTTGGATAATTCACTCCTTTTGTCATGGCAATATCAATATCTTCAGCTGAAGCAATATTTAAAAACAATGCATCAGCCGCTTCGTTTATTAACATGACTAAAACTCTATCAAAAATTAGCTGTGCTAATTCTTTATCTTCTGTAGGAACAGGTTTAGTTGCTCCTTCTGAATAATCGTAGTATCCTTTTCCGGATTTCCTTCCTAAATACCCCGCTTCAGAAAAACGTTTTTGGGTAAATGCAGGTTTATATCTTGGGTCGAAATAAAATGCTGTAAATACAGTTTCAGTAACTGTATAATTCACATCATTTCCTATAAAGTCCATCAATTCGAATGGCCCCATTCTAAATCCTCCAAGAGTTTTCAGACTCCAATCTATCGTTGCAAAATCTGCCAATCCTTCTTCATAGATTCGCAATGCCTCTCCGTAAAATGGTCTTGCTACACGATTTACAATAAATCCTGGTGTGTCTTTTGCAACAGCAACTATTTTTTTCCAATCAGCAATAATTTTTGTTGATTTATCCAGTACTTCTTGTGATGTTTGAATCGCCGGAATTACTTCAACCAATTTCATTAAAGGCGCTGGATTGAAAAAATGAATTCCGACACAACGTTCAGGTTTCTGTAAAGATGATGCAATAGATGCGATGGATAAGCTAGAAGTATTGGATGCGATGATACAATCGTCTGCCACATATGTTTCTAATTCAGAAAAAACTTTTTGTTTGATTTCTAAATTTTCTATGATTGCTTCAATTGTCAAATTAGAATCATGTAATTCTTTCAAGGAGTTTACATAAGAAATGTTCCCTTGTATTCTTGATTTTTCATTTGAGTCAATGCGACCTTTTTCGATTAATCTAGACAATACTTTTTCTAAAACTGCTTTACTTTTATCAAGTACACTCTGATTTGTATCGTATAATTTCACTTTACAACCAGAAGTTGCGGCTACTTGCGCAATACCACTTCCCATGGTTCCAGAACCAATTACTCCTACATTCATTTAGTTTCCTTTAAAATTTGGTTTTCTTTTTTCTATAAATGCGACAACTCCTTCTGCATAGTCTTTACTTTGAGCTGCTTCTATTTGATATTTCGATTCCATTGCTAATTGCTCTTCCAATGTATTTGTCATCGATTTATTAAACAGTTCTTTAATCATTCCTAATGCTTTGGTTGGCATGTTTGCCATTTTTAAAGCAAGTTTATGTACTTCTTCTTCAAAGTTTTCTAAAGGAATCATTTTGTAAATCATTCCTAGTCGTTCTGCTTCTTCTGCTCCAATTTTATCTCCTAGCATGGCTAAAGCCATTGCTTTTTGAAACCCAATCAATCGAGGTAAAAAATAGGTGCCTCCACTATCAGGCACTAAACCAATAAGACTAAATGCTTGTATAAAGCTTACTTTTTCATGTGCAACAACAATATCACATGCCAAAGCGATATTAGCTCCTGCTCCTGCTGCTACTCCGTTTATAGCTCCAATTACGGGTTTCTTAATTGAGCGAATCTTTGATATAATTGGATTGTAATGTTCTTCTAGTATTTTTTTAAACCCTGGATTTAAGTTAGGATCTGTTACTTCTTTTAAATCTTGTCCAGCACAAAAAGCTTTTCCGTTTCCTGTAAGCACCAAGGCTCTTACCTCATCATTTGCTTCACAAGCGTCAAAGGTGTCCTGCAATGCCAAAGCCATTTCACGATTAAAACTATTAAAAACCTCTGGCCTGTTTAAGGTTATAAAGGCTATTTTGTTTTCAATTTTTACTTGAATTGTTGTGCTCATATTCTTATTAAAATGCAAAAACGAAAAAATATAAATGATCAAATTCTTTTTATGAAGTTGCTAATCATTTATCCTTTCACATTTTGCTATGTATTTTTATTATAAACATTTAAAATAATCAAACGGTTCCTGACAGTCATTACACTGAAATTGTGCCTTGCATGCTGTAGACCCAAACTGACTTACCAATCTGGTATTTGTTGAATTACAATTGGTGCATTTTACTAATTTTTGCCCTTCAAGCAATACACTTTTATCAGCTTCAGCATCTAATGGTGCTGCAATACCATATTCTTCTAATGCTTTTCTTCCTTTTGGCGTAATCCAATCGGTAGTCCAAGCAGGAGAAAGAATCAATTCTATTTCAGATTGATAACCTGCATCTAACAATGCTTTCTGAATATCTTCTCCAATAACATCCATCGCTGGACATCCACTATAGGTTGGTGTTATTTGAACTTTAACCAAAGTGTTTTCTATAACTGCTGTACGAACAACTCCCATTTCCATAATTGATAATACAGGGATTTCTGGATCAGAAACTTGTTCCAAAATTGGAATCAGTTCTTTATCTATATTTTGTTCAGTCATTGTCATAGTTAATATTGAATGATGAAGTTTTTGATTCTATACTATTTTCACTTCTTTATTCAGTATTCGATGTTTCGTATTCATTCACTTTTACCATTCCATATTAGGATATGTTCTTTGCATGTATTGCAAATCACTTAACAAATACCCTAAATGTTCTGTATGTATTCCTTGTTTCCCTCCTTTTTGAAACCATTTAGACTCAGGAGTGCTTAATGATGCTTCTTGTAAGAGCTCAGAAACCAGATTGTAATAAGTCTCTTTTAATTGTGTTACATCAACGCCAATAGCTTCAGAAACAATTATTTTATCTATATCTGTTTGATGAAAAAGCTCATCTGTGTAGGTCCATAATCCATCAATTGCGCTCTGCATTTTTTGATGACTTTCTTCCGTTCCATCACCTAATCGCTTCACCCAATCAGATGAAAAACGTTGATGATAACTTACTTCTTTTATTGATTTTGCAGCAATCGCTGAAAGCGTTACATCTTTACTCTTTTGCAATTCATTTAAAAATAATAAATGATATACATCGAATAAAAATTGTCTTGCCATAGTATAAGCAAAATCTCTGTTTGGCTGTTCAACTAACAAGACATTGACATACTCACGTTCTTTTCGAAGCATTGCAATATCATCTTCTGATCTTCCATCACCAATAATTTTTGCAGCATATTGATAATAACTTCGTACTTGTCCAAATAAATCTAATGAAATATTGGTACATGCAATATCAGTTTCTAGACTTGGTCCATGCCCACATAACTCTCCAAGTCTTTGTCCAAGAATTAGTGAATTATCAGCAATTCCAAGGATATATTTATATAAATTTTCTTTCATAAATTTGAAATTAAAATTTCTACTTTTTACATGTGCTTTACTTCGTCTGGTAAATCATAAAATGTAGGGTGACGATAAATTTTATCTTGTGCTGGTTCGAATAACTCACCATTATTTTCAGGATTTGAAGCGGTAATATCTTTCGATTCTACAACCCAAATACTTATTCCTTCATTACGTCTAGTATAAACATCTCGCGCGTTTTCTAGAGCCATTTCTGCATCAGCTGCATGAAGACTACCAAAATGGCGATGTTCTAATCCGTTTTTGCTTCTTACGAAGACTTCCCAAAGAGGCCAGTTTTTTGTTGACATTTCTTATTAGTTTTTATACTGCTTGTTTTTGTTTTTGTTTTTTCTCGGCATGTGCCATTGCTGCATCGCGAACCCATTCTCCGCGTTCCCATGCACCAACTCTTGCATTCATTCGTTCTTTATTACAAGGTCCATAACCTTTTACAACTTGCCAAAATTCATTCCAATCAATTTCCCCAAAATCATAACTTCCACGTTCTTCATTCCATTTTAAATCAGCATCTGGAATTGTAAGTCCGATTAATTCTGCCTGCGGGACTGTTTGATCTATAAATTGCTGACGTAAGTCGTCATTAGATTTACGTTTTAACTTCCACTTCATGGATTGTGCAGTATGTATGGATTCTGCATCAGTAGGCCCTAGCATCATAAGACTAGGCCACCACCAGCGATTCAATGCATCTTGAGCCATTTCTTTTTGCTCAGGAGTTCCATTAGCCAATTTTATCATGATTTCATAGCCCTGGCGTTGGTGAAAACTTTCCTCTTTACATACACGAACCATAGCGCGTGCATAAGGCCCATAAGACGTATTACACAAAGGAACTTGATTGATAATTGCTGCACCATCTACGAGCCAACCAATTGCGCCCATATCTGCCCAACTCACTGTAGGATAATTAAAAATACTCGAATATTTTGCTTTCCCAGAGTGTAGTTGCTCATAGAGTTCATCTCTAGAAGTACCTAAAGTTTCACAAGCACTGTATAAATACAATCCATGTCCTGCTTCGTCTTGAACTTTTGCTAACAAAGCTACTTTACGTCTTAGCGATGGTGCTCTTGTAATCCAATTTCCTTCAGGAAGCATTCCAATAATTTCTGAATGTGCATGCTGTGACATCTGTCTGAGGTGCGTCTTGCGATATTTCTCAGGCATCCAATCTTTAGGTTCAATTTTTTCATCACGAGCAATACGTTCTTCAAATTGAATTTCTAAATTTTTTATTTGTTCTTCACTCATCATGTTGAGTTTTATTTTATACGTCGAAATCTACAACTACCTTTTCGGTAGTTGGGACTGCTTGACAACTTAATACTAAATTTTGTGACACTTCTTTTTCGTCTAAAGCGTAATTGATTTTCATTTCAACAGAACCTTCAATCACTCTACATTTACAGGTGCTACAAACACCACCTTTACAAGCGAAAGGTAAATCTGCCCCTGCAGCCAATGCTCCGTCGAGAATATTATCATATTCATCTTCCATAATAAAATGAAATTCTTTACCTCCATCAACAATGGTAACATCTGTCCCTTCAACTTTATGTTCCAATACTTCTGCAATATGTTTATTGTCTTCTGGATTTCCAGAAAAGAATAATTCATAATGGATATTGTTTTTATCTAAGCCCTTTTCTTCTAAATGATCTCTAATTAAGAATATCATGTCTTGAGGACCGCAAATAAAACAATGATTGGTATCTTCTATATCAATAAATGTTTTCGTTAAAACGTTTAATTTTTCTTTGTCAAATCGTCCATTTAAAAATGGAATATCACGCTGTTCTTTTGTTAAAAAATAAAAGACTTGAAAACGATTGAAAAATTCATTTTTTAATTGCTCAATTTCCTCTTTAAAGATAATAGATTTTACCTTTCTATTTAAATAAAACAGTTTAAACGTACTATTAGGCTCAGACAGCAAATGTGTTTTAATGATAGAAAGCATTGGTGTAATTCCACTTCCAGCAGCAAAAGCAATGTGATTTTTAGCAGATGCTGGCTCAACATCAATATAAAAATTTCCTGAAGGCTCCATTAACTCCAACGTGTCTCCACTCTTTAGTGTACTATTTGCATAGGTCGAAAATACGCCTCCTGGAATTTGTTTTATTGCGACTTTCCATTCTTTATCAAGAGGACTAGAGCATAAAGAATAGGAACGACGAATGTCTTCTCCGTTAATTATTGCTCGCAAAGTTAAATGCTGCCCTTGAATAAAGTTGAATGTATTTTGTAATTGCTCTGGAATATCAAAACTAACAACAACTGTGTCTTTAGTTTCTTTATAAACTTGAGCGATTTTTATTTGATGAAATTCAGCCATTAATACTAAAGTTGTTTCTATAATTTAAAGTAGACTAACGATCGTTAGTTTACTTGTCAAAAGTACAAAAATTATTTTTACTTATTCAAAATCCCATTAATTAAAACCTTACTAAGGTTATCAGACAGCTCTTTAGGATTAATCTCCTCCATTTTAGGAATCCATAAATACAAATGTCTTAAAGTAGATAACATAGAAAACAACGTAACTTCTGGGTTCGAATTTATCAATTCTCCAGACTGAACGCCATTATTAATAATAGCTCTAAAATTATCTTCATAGCTATTTCGTAATTCTAGATAATAAGTGATTCCGTTTTCCAAGTGCATCCAGTTATTATTTAACGATGCCATCTCGTATTGATTTCTATAAGCAATATCTACATGCAGCGCTACAATTTGATGAAGTTTACTGATGTTATTTTCATTTGAAGAATAAATAACAGTCATT
Source organism: uncultured Flavobacteriaceae bacterium (assembly GCA_913062575.1). GTDB lineage: Bacteria > Bacteroidota > Bacteroidia > Flavobacteriales > Flavobacteriaceae > Polaribacter. Next base: position 56,851 of record CAJXVT010000004.1, read on the forward strand.
CTTTTAGTAAATTCTTCTGCAAGGGAAATGATAATTATTTTTAAAATATCTTGCTTTGATTCAATATGATTATACAAACTAGCTGCTTTGATATCTAGTTCTTTTGCGATATCTCGCATACTCACCGCCGCGTACCCTTTATCTTTAAAAAGTTTTGCTGAAATTTGGATGATCTGCTCCTTACGTGTTTCTTTTTTCAAACATAAAAAATTTAAGTAAATATCGACAATTTAAATATATTGAAATAAGATAATTATTTTTTTAAACTGAACTGGTACAAGTTCCCTTTTGTAGACATTGAATATTCATCTGTAATAAACAATGTGTTTTCATCTTTATAACAAACCCCTTCTTTCTGAGAAGTATGTCCTAATGGAAGCTCCTTTAGTTTTCCTGAGAAAAAATCATCACTAGTAAAGTCGGTCAATACAAAAACAGATTTGTGACTTAGCAAAACCACCTTTTTTCCATCTTCAGAGATATCTGCTGCTGTAATTCTACAATTTACACTATTACAAAAAGAGTATTCAGAAACAAATTCTGCTACATGTTTTCCTTTTACATTAGGCACCTTAAACAATAGTGTTCTCCTTAATTTTTTCTTTTGTCTACTTTTTGTAAAAATGTAAAAATATCCTTGATGATAGATAACCCCCTCGGCATCAAAAGAAACTTTCTTTTTTTTTGCTAACTTCGGATATTCAAAGCTGATTTTTTCTACTTCAACTTTATCATTATTTAATACATCTTGATTGGCTATTTTAAGAATGGTAAGTTTTTTTCTCTTTTGGCTATTATTCCCAAAATCCCCAATATATAAATTGCCTTCCTCGTCAGAAGTTAGATCTTCCCAATCGTAATTCTTTGCATTTACAGTAACAACCTTTTCAATTTTTCCCTGCTGATTTACTCCAAACACTTCTGATTTGTTTCCAGAGTCATTGATCATCCAAATCAGGTCCGAATTGGAAAGCATTTCATTTCCAGAAACTTCTTTTAATGATTTTGACAAATCAGCAACCAGAGTTAACTGCCCAAAATCAGTGCATGAAATAAAGATGAGAAATAGAAAGTATACATGAGATTTTCTCATAAGTCACGTTTTACCAACTTCCTCCAGCTCCACCTCCACTAAAACCTCCGCCTCCGAAGCCTCCACCGAAACCGCCACCAAATCCACCAGATGAACCGCTGCCTCCGCCAAAACCTCCGCGACTTCCACCAAGACTATTACCTACACTACTCAAAATAATAGCATCTAGAATAGAGAATCCTCCGCTGCGTTTTCCACCTCTTCCTCCTTTACCTCCACCTTTATTTCGGTTTGACATAATGATAAACAGAATGATGAAAAATATAATTGGTATAATTCTAAAAAAGCTAGAAGACTTTTTACTCTTCGTTTGTTTTCTAGTTCCTTTATATTCTCCTTTTAATACTTCAAAAATGGCATCAGAAGCTTTGTCTAAACCACTATAATAATCACCATTTTTAAATTCTGGTATAATTATGTTTCTTGTCAATTCTCCAGTTATACCTGCTGTTAATAAATGTTCAACTCCATATCCGGGCGAAATCCATATTTTTCTATCGTCTCTAGCTAATAAAATAAAAACTCCATTATCTTCTTTTGCTTGACCAACTCCCCACTTTTGAGCCCATCTTGAAGACAAAATCCCAATACTTTCTCCTTTTGTAGATTTTATAATTGCAACAACTATTTGTGTAGAAGTAGTATCTGAATATCGAATTAATTTTGCTTCTAAATTTTGCTTCTCTAAATTCGACAAAAGTTTATAATAATCATAAACACTTGTTTGAAGTTTAGGTTTCGCAGGGATTTCATACTGTCCAACAATTGTTTGAACTGCAAAAAAACTTAGAAATAAAGCTACTATTTTTAATTGATTTTTTAATCGCATTACCCTTTAGAGATTTCGTTAGACAATTCGTTTGTGTCATCAGTTTGATAAGGGAAAAAGTGTTTCAATTGTTCTCCAGCATTTAAAATACCGGCAACAATTCCTCTTTTAAAGTCTCCTTTTTTAAAGTGTGATGCCATAATATCTCTGGTACAGTCCCAAAAATCATTCGCAACAACGTTGTCAATCCCTTCATCACCACAAATTGCAAATTGATGGTCATTCGCTGCTATATACAATAGCACTCCATTTCGTTGCTCTGTAGCATGCATTTTTAGTTCTCCAAAAACTTCCAAAGCTCTATCATAAGGTTCACTTTTTGACGTTGCTTCGATATGAATACGTATCTCTCCAGAAGTATTTAATTCAGCTGTTTGAATTGCTGCTACAATTTCTTGTTCTTCTTCTTTTGATAAAAACTGATTGTCTTTTGCCATTACTCTTTTTTATTGAAGTCAAAATTTACATCTGGGGCCTTATCTGCACCTTCAACAGATTTAAAATAAGGTTTTGCATCAAAACCAAACCAACCTGCAAATATTGAATTTGGAAATGTTTTTATATGAGTATTATATGGTCTTGTAGCTTCATTAAAACGAGTTCTAGCGGTCAGAATTTGGTTTTCTGTACTTGCTAATTCATCTTGTAGTTTTAAGAAATTTTGATTTGATTTTAAATCAGGATATCTTTCTACTGTCACTAACAAACTTTTCAAAGCACCACTTAATCCACCTTGAACTTTATTAAAGGCTGCTAATTGTGCTGGCGTTACATTTGAAGGATCTATATTAATAGAAGTTGCTTTTGCTCTAGCTTCAATCACTGCTGTTAGCGTATTCTTTTCAAAATCAGCAGCTCCTTGTACTGTTTTCACTAAGTTTCCAATCAAATCATTTCTTCGTTGGTACGTTGTTTCTACATTCCCCCAAGACTCTTCAATAGTTTCATTTAGTTCTACCGCTGTATTGTTAAATCCAGCGGTCATTTTGTAGCCTACAAAGACTAGTATAACTATAATAATTAACGGTAACCATTTTTTCATAATTCTACTTCTTTAAATTTTATAATTGATTTTTTATTTTAATAAGTTCTGCTTTTACTCCTTCAAGTCTACTAATAATTTCGTGATTGTTAATCGTACTATCCGGGTTTTTCTTTAATTTTTGTTTTGCGCCATCTAAGGTAAATCCACGTTCTTTTACAAGATTATAAATCAGCTTAAAATTAGCAACATCTTCTTGGGTAAATAGCCGATTTCCTTTGGCATTTTTTTTTGGTTTTATAATATCAAATTCCTTCTCCCAAAAGCGAACCAAAGATGTATTTACATCAAAAGCTTTCGCAACTTCTCCTATTTTGTAATACCTTTTTTCTGGTAAATCTATGTGCATGTTTTATTTGAAATCTAGATTTTAAAAGAAGTTAATCGTACGATTGCCCTTCCAATTCAGCAACTTTTAACATGGCAGCAAATTCTTCTGCTGTTAAACTTCCATAATAGAAGTTAATTGGATTTATATGACGTCCATTTTTACGAACTTCGTAATGTAAATGAGGTGCTTTAGATCTTCCTGTGCTTCCAACATATCCAATCAAATCTCCTCGTTTTACCTTTTGCCTTCTTCTTACAACATATTTTGTCATGTGTCCATACAACGTAACATATCCAAAACCATGATCAATTCTTACATGTCTTCCATAACCAACTGCTCTACCATCTGCTCTAATTACAACACCATCTCCAGATGCATAAATAGGTGTTCCTTGTGGAGCCGTAAAATCCATTCCTTTATGAAATTTACGTGCTTTGGTAAATGGATCGTTTCTCCATCCATAACCAGAAGCCATTCTAGATAAATGCTGGTTACTTATAGGTTGAATTGCCGGAATAGAAGCCAACATTTTTGCTTTTGATTTTGCCAATTTCACAATTTCATCCAAAGAATTAGATTGTACTGACAATTGTTTATCTAAAATATCTAACTCTTTAGTTGCCTTTTTAATCATTGAAGAATTGTCAAATCCTTCTAAATATCTATATCTATTTACTCCACCAAAACCTGCTTTACGCTGTTCTTCCGGAATCGGGTTTGCTTCAAAAAATACTCGATATACATTATTATCTCTCTCTTGCAACTCCGTTAAAACATTGGAGTTTTCTTCGATACGCTTGGTCAATAAATCGTAATGTAGCTGTAAATTATCAAACTCTCTCTTTTGAGCTCTTTCATTTGGCGACATTAAAAATTGGCTAAAGCCAATAAAACCAAAGAATGCAACTAAAACGATTGCTATTAGAACAAAACTTGTTTTTCTAAAAACATCCTTTTTCTTACGCTCAATCTTTCTGTACGATAATGTGTCTGCGTCATAATAATATTTTACTTTTGCCATAATCTTAAATGTACTATTTTTGTTCCTTTAACAAGAGCATCATTAATGTTCTTATTAGATAACAGGCAAATTTACAAAATGTTTTATAACTACCTTTTATTGTAGCTTATTTAAACATTAATAAACATTTTTAGATACTCATTTTGCAAACTCTATTTTATATGTAGTCGAGTTGAGCAAAATGTTACAAAATTAAAGAACCTCTACATAAGGGCACGAGGTAATAAATACAGTTGGGCTATCGCCCTGCGATTAAAGTATAGAAATTGACATCTATGAAATCACAAGACATAAGAGCTACTTTTTTAAATTTCTACAAAGAAAAGCAACACGACATTGTACCATCTGCGCCAATGGTGTTGAAGAACGATCCAACATTGATGTTTACCAATTCTGGTATGGCGCCGTTTAAGGAGTTTTTCTTAGGAAATAGCATTCCAAAAAACAATCGTATTTCTGATTCTCAAAAATGTTTGCGTGTTTCTGGTAAGCACAACGATTTAGAAGAAGTTGGTTATGATACCTATCATCATACCATGTTTGAAATGTTAGGAAACTGGAGTTTTGGTGATTATTTTAAAAAAGAAGCAATTGCTTGGGCTTGGGAATTATTGACCGAAGTTTATAAGATTGATACAAATATTTTATACGTTACCGTTTTTGAAGGAAGTGATGATAAAGACAACTTATCTTTAGATCAAGAAGCATACGATTACTGGAAACAAATTATCCCAGAAGATAGAATCTTGATGGGAAATAAAAAAGATAATTTCTGGGAAATGGGAGCGCAAGGACCTTGTGGACCATGTTCAGAAATCCATGTTGATATTAGAACTCCAGAAGAAAAAGCAGCTGTTGACGGAAGAACATTGATAAATGAAGATCATCCGCAGGTTGTAGAAATTTGGAACTTAGTTTTTATGCAATACAACAGAAAGGCAAATGGTTCTTTAGAGGATCTACCTTCAAAACATATTGATACAGGAATGGGCTTTGAGCGTTTGTGTATGGTTTTACAAGATGTAAAATCGAATTACGACACAGATGTTTTTACACCATTAATTAGAGAAATAGAAACCATTACAAATGCATCTTATGGTAAAGATGAAAAAACTGATATTGCCATTCGTGTAATTGTAGATCATGTTAGAGCAGTTGCTTTTTCTATTGCTGACGGTCAATTACCCAGTAATACAGGTGCTGGCTATGTAATTAGAAGAATTTTACGAAGAGCAATTCGTTACGGATTTACCTTCTTAAATCAGAAAGAGCCTTTTATTTACAAATTAGCAGATGCTTTGGGGCAACAAATGGGAAATGCTTTTCCTGAAATTAAAAGTCAATCAAATTTAATTCACAATGTAATTAAAGAAGAAGAAGTTTCTTTTTTAAGAGCATTAGATCAAGGATTGGTGTTATTAGACAAAGTAATCTCAACTACTAAAGGGTCAGTAATTTCTGGAACCAAAGCTTTTGAGTTATATGACACTTTTGGTTTCCCTTTAGATTTAACGCAATTAATTGCAAGAGAAAAAGGATTTACCATTGATGAGAATGAGTTTTCATTAGAAATGACAAAGCAAAAAGAACGTTCTCGTTCTGCCTCAACTTCAGAAACTAGTGATTGGACTATTTTATCTACTGATGAATCGAAAGGTTTTATTGGTTATGATGCCTTATCCGCAGATGTTATTATTACGCGATATAGAAAAGTATCCACAAAGAAAGATGGCGACTTATATCAATTAGCTTTTAATCAAACGCCGTTTTACCCAGAAGGTGGTGGACAAGTTGGAGATAAAGGTTTTTTAGAAGATATTCATGGTGATGTTACTTACATCATCGATACTAAAAAAGAGAATAATGTACTTATTCACTTTACCAAGACATTACCAAAACACGTTAATGAAACATTTAAAGCTGTAGTTGGTGAAGAAGCGAGACAATTGTCTGCAAGCAATCACTCAGCAACACACCTATTACATCAAGCACTGCGCACTATTTTAGGAACACATGTAGAGCAAAAAGGATCGTTGGTAAGTCCAAAACATTTACGTTTCGATTTTTCTCATTTTTCTAAAGTTGATGCAGATCAGATTCAAGAAATTGAAGATTTTGTAAATGCTCGTATTCGCGAGAGCTTACCATTACAAGAACAAAGAAGTATTCCAATGCAACAAGCAATTGACGAAGGTGCAATGGCATTGTTTGGAGAGAAATATGGAGATTCTGTAAGAGCAATCCGTTTTGGGAAATCAATGGAATTGTGTGGTGGAATTCATGTACAAAACACCAGTGATATTTGGCATTTTAAAATCAAATCTGAGGGAGCAGTTGCTGCTGGGATAAGAAGAATTGAAGCGATTACAAATCAAGCTGTAGGTTCTTATTTCGAAGCAATGGACAAAGAGTTTGGATCTATTAAACAATTGCTAAAAAACCCAAAAGACACTGTAAAGTCAATTGCTAGTTTACAAGATGAAAACGCATCTTTAAAGAAAGAAATTGAGCAGTTATTAAAAGACAAAGCAAAAAATTTAATTGGAGATTTAAGAAGTCAATTACAAGAAATAAACGGAATTCAATTCTTAGCAACTAAAGTAGATTTAGATGCCAACGGAATTAAAAACTTAGCCTTCGATTTAGGAAAAGAGCACAAAAACTTATTTTTAGTATTTGGATCTGCAATTAAAGACAAGGCATTACTAACCTGTTCTATTTCTAAAGAATTGGTTGAAGAAAAAGGATTAGATGCTGGTAAAGTAGTTCGAGAATTAGGAAAATTCATCAACGGTGGCGGTGGTGGCCAAAAGTTCTTCGCAACTGCAGGTGGAAAAAATCCTGGCGGAATTAAAGAAGCCCTAGAAAAAGCAAAAGATTACATTCTATAAAAATCACAAAGTAACTTAATTGCAAAGGCTCAAAGTATCATTTCACTTTGAGTCTTTCTTTTTTATGTTTTACTATAAAATAGAGAACAAAAAAACATCTAGAAAAAAGAAGCTTAGGTCTATAAGCAAAAAATCTAAAACTCAACGAAACTATAGAAAATAAAAACTCTTATAGAAATAAATTTTAAACAAAAGAAAGAGGGTATCTTAAAATAAAGATACCCTCTTAATAGTTAATTCTAATTAATTCTTAACTACTACTACCTCCAACCTGAAGTTGAATAATCTTCACCAGCAGTACCACTAGTACCACCAAATGTATAACCGTCTATTTTAGCTGCCAGTAACTGTTTTCCTGGTATTGGAAAATGCAGCAATGTTCCAGCTTGTAATAGATTTTCTCTTCTCATTTCATAAAATGCCAAACCAGAACCTGTACTCAAAATCTCAATTGATCTCTCATAATGAATTGCATCTGCAATATCAACTGCATTTACAGCAACATCAGGCAAATTCCCTCTTGATTTTCTTGGGTTTGTTGCTGAGTTTAAAATAGCAGCAGCACCAGCTAAATCATTAGTTCTCAACAAAGCTTCTGCTTCGTATAGATAAATTTCAGCAGCTAGCATTTCTGGATAATCACCTTCATAACTAGCAGAAATATACCAATCGTATCTTTTATGTCTGTATGAAGAGTAGTGATAAATCCCTCTACTTGAAATAAAGTTTTGTCCATTTAAATATTCAAAATCAGAAAGTAAACGAGCATCTCCGCTTGTTGATTCTGGAGCTACAGGATTAGCACTAACCCAATATGGAATGGTACCTGAATCCATTAAATTAATAACTCTCATATCTACTCTACCCCAACCTGGGAAAAAGCTATATAATGGCCATTCACTTACCCAACTATTCCAACCATCACCAGTTATAGTAAAATCTGAAGTAAGCCCATTACTTGCGTAATTCTTAACCTTACCCCAATCTAAACCATCTCTTTGAGTTGAATTACGAACACTATTTACTAAAATCCTAGCAGCAAAAGAGTTTAAAAGTTGTGATAACTCTACGTTACTCATTGCTGTTCCATTAAAGTAATTTGCGCCTACAGTGAATGTATTTGCATTCGCAATACTAATTGCATCGTCTAATTTTGCTAGAGCAAAAGTGATTGCATCATTATAAGACACCGCATTTCCATCATTAAGTGATCCTGTTTCATCTGACAACCAAACTCTATCGAAATTCATTGCAAGAGAACCAACAGCTAATCCTTGTGCAAATCTAGCCATGGCTTTCACCATATTGTTATCTGAAAATGAAGCTCCATTTTCTATTGAAGCAATAACTCCATTTGCATCGGCAAGTACTACATGCATTGAATTAAAAAATGTATTGGTAAAACTTTGATTTGAATAAGTATCTGAATTATTCCAAGCAATTCTCGGCTCACTAGAAGAATCTCTCATAGCTGCATTACCCCAAGAACATGAATGCATATCTGACATTGTAGCCATCGCTAAAGATGGGCTTCTATATGCATTATTACTTACGTACCAATTTTGAAATAGTTTTCCAGCAGTGGCTTCTGTACCAAGCTGATTACTATTAGGATCCTCAACGTTGTCTACGTCTAAATCGGTGTTAAAATCTTCACATGAGGTAATTGCAAAAGATAAAAACAACACTGTTAATATATATTTTATGTTTTTCATTTTTATATTTTTAAAATTTTAAAATTTAACCGTTAAAGACAAACTATAACTTTTATACACAGGGTATGATTGAAAATCTACAGCATAATATTGTTGAGTTGTCCCATCATAAGATTGTACTTCTGGATCGAAACCAGTATAATTTGTAAATGTCAATAAATTTTTACCTGTAATACCTATTCTTACAGAATCAAAGAAACCATTTGCAACACTATTAAGTTGTTTTTTGGTGAATTTGTAAAATAAAGAAGCCTCTCTTAATCTTGTATAAGATGCATCTTCTACCCAAAAACCATTCACTTGATTTACATCGTAAAGGCTTTGATAATAGTCATACGTTTTCTTATCTCCATCAGCTTTACCAGCTTGATCTACCATAACATGTCTATTATCTCTAGTCAACCATTGACCATTCTGATTATAAATATCACCTCCACTTTTAATGTCCCATAACATATATAAACTAAAGTTTTTATAATTCATGTTTGATGAAATCCCTAAGGTAAAGTTTGGCGTTTGATTACCAATTTCTTCGTAAGCTTCAGCCCCATTTTCATCTAATAAGATAATAGCTTTCTCAGAAGTCCCTCCTATGCTAGCTGTTTCTACAACAATTCCATCAGAATTTACTGAGTAATCACCAATTGTTTTACCAGCAGGTAATTGTTCATTCATTTGTGCTAGTGTAGTAACAAACTTTCTACCAAACATTGTTCCAAATTGAATTCCTTTTTCAATTCTAAATACACTTGAAGGCCCAACTTTTATTGGATCAACATCTAACTGAGTAATTTCATTTTTTGTTTTAGAAAAAGCAAAATTCAGATCCCATTTAAAATCTTCTCCTTTAAAGACCTCTGCCCCTAAAGTCAATTCGACAGTTTTAAATTCTACACTACCAATATTATCCCATTTTTTATTCTGTCCATTATTCGCTGGCGCAAAAATATCAACTAACATAAATTGGTTTGAAGTTTCAGCAGAAGAATATAAAGCTTCTAAATTAAATCTATCTAAAAATCTTGTTGACACACCTACCTCAAACTCAGAAGTTTCTGAAGGTAATAAATCTGGATTTGCCTGTGTTCTGTTCGTAGACAAACTTCCTCCAGCTAAACCAATTCTGTCATATTGCCAACTAAAACCAGGTCTTTGACCTGCAGTACCTAATGCCGCATGTACTTTTAACTCTTGTACATTCTTTATTTTAATATCTTCGGTTATTCTGTATGCTCCAGAAACACGGTAATAATTGTTCCATCTATTATTTGAACCAAATAATGATGAACCATCAATTCTATACATTGCATCAAAAATATACCTGTCTTTATAATCTAAACCAAAAATTGCAAAAGCATTTTTAGCTCTTTGATCATTATAACTAGATGCCGTTCTTGTATTTGCTGGATCAAAATTATCTAAAGAAACAACTCCTTGATAAATCAAATTACTACCCGACCCTCTAAACCACTCATAATGAGAATCCTCAAGTAAATAACTTAATTTCCCCTTTATTGTTAAATCTTCCCAAGATTTTTGAAGATTAAGTGTGTATTGTACTTTTTGAGACAATGAATAAGAAGAACTCTTAGTTAAAGCACCTGTCCCATATTGAGAATATAAATTTGATTGTGGACCACCTGTTGTATATGTGTCTGACGAGGTAAAAGATTGACTACGAAAATTTACAGCCTCAAAAGTGTATTCTGCATCAAGATTAATCCAATCTGCAAATTTAATATTTACAGAATATGCACCTAAAAATGTGTTTGTAAGTGCTAAAGGTTCACTTTTATATAAAGAATAAAGTGGGTTAGTAACTGTAGAAGCCCATAAATTAGGTACCAATTGATACGGTTGCCCATCTGGATTATCTGCAAAAAGACTTACATCTGGTTCTGCTAAAGTTAAACTAAACAAAGACCCTCCTCCTGGAGACTTATTAACTCTTTTAATAAAGTTAGATTTTGCAGAAAACTTTAACCAGTCATTTATTCTAAAATCAAGATTAAGTCTCGCTGCATTTCTCTCATAACCATCAGTATCTCTATATATACCCTCATTTTTCTGATTCTCTGCAGAGAAATAAACATTTACAAGTTCTGTTGCTGTAGATATAGACGTATATAAAGTTCTATCTGAACCTGTTCTAAAGAACAATTCTTGATTGTCATAATAAACTCCAAATGGGTTATCTGTATACCCATCAGCAGAAGGAATTCTACCTCCTGTTACGTTTTGATAGTTAGACCCATTATAATCAGAAGGATAACCTACCCCATCATATTTAGTATATACTCCTTTTGCACTTTCCCAGTCACTCGCCAAATCAAAATTATGTGACTTACTTAGCTCAACTTTATTTGCAAGGTTAGAGAAACCTAACTCATTTTTAAACGTAACATTAATTTTCCCTGATTTTCCTTTCTTTGTCGTTATTACAATAACACCATTACCGGCTCTAGAACCATAAAGTGCAGAAGCTGATGCTCCTTTAACAACTTCATAAGATTCTATATCATCAGTATTTAAATCTTGTAATCCATTTTCTACGATAATCCCATCAACTAAAATTAATGGTTCTTGTGATCCAAATAAGTTTGTTGAACCTCTTAATAAGATAGTTGCTCCAGATCCTGGTTGCCCAAAATTTGTAACGGTCACACCAGGAATCTTTCCCTGAAGAGCTGATGCTGCAGATGTTGTAGGCATAGATTCTAAATCTTTTGCACTTACTTTAGCAACTGTTACAGAAAGTTTTTTTCTAGTAGTAGCTCCTGCAACTCCAGTTACAACAATCTCTTCTAATACATTTGTGTCTTGAACCATTAACACATCTACTGTGTTTGATGCCTCAATTGTTTTTTCAACAGTTACATAACCTAAGTATGTAAAACTAAGTACGTCTCCAGTTTTTGCCTTGACACTATACTTCCCGTCAAAATCTGTTTCTGTACCTATTACTGTTCCTTTAATAACAACACTGACTCCTGGAAGTCCTCCTGACTCATCAGAAACCTTACCTGAAATAGTTTTTTCTTGCGCAAAAGATACTTGCACAATTAACGCCAAAAACAGCGTAAGAATTCCATTAAATTTTGTCTTCATTATTTGATATTTTATGATTAACAGAGGGTAATATCATAATATTATGTTAAAAAAACAAATAATATGTTAAATAATCGCTAAAACACACTTAACTATATGTTAAATATTAGTAATATAAATATATTTATTGTAAAGAAAAAAAGTTGCGTTTAACGAAAAAAATGACTGTGCCTCTAGCCTTAACACGAATACAAATTCTTAGTCAATCAAAAAAAGAATGCCCAATTATATTTTTTTTAAAATATAATTTAAGAATTATAAAAACAGAGAGAGAAAATGCTCAATTATTACAAGTTTGACTTAATAAAGAAAATATTTTTGTTCATTAAACAAAAAGAACAGTTAACTTTAACATAAAACTATGTTTATCAAAATAGAATGAATCTACAAACTCAAATTCCAATTACCAAAGAAGTTTATAATCCAATAAACTACGATTCTAAAACCTTATTATTAGGTTCTTGCTTTTCGGAAAATATTGGCGATAAACTAGACTATTTTAAATTTCAAACGAATCAAAATCCATTTGGAATCTTATTTCATCCTAAAGCAATTGAAACATTGATTACAAATGCCATTAATGATAAAGAATATTCTGATGTAGACATCTTCTTTTTAAATGAACGCTGGCATTGTTTTGAAGCACACTCAAGTTTGAGTTCTCCTGATAAAGAAGATTTATTGAAGAGCTTGAATCAACAAATAAAATCTGCAAACAAACAATTACACGGTTCAACTCATCTTATTATTACTTTAGGAACAGCTTGGATGTATCGCTTTATTGAAACTGATGTGATTGTTGCAAATTGCCATAAAGTTCCTCAAAAGAAATTTTTAAAGGAAATTTTATCGGTTGATGAAATTACAGAAAGCTTAGAAAATGTTATTTCATTAATTAAGTCAATCAATAAAAAGATAACAATCACTTTTACGGTTTCTCCTGTTCGTCATTTAAAAGACGGATTTGTTCAAAATCAACAAAGTAAATCGCATTTATTAGCAGCTATTCACCAAGTTATTGAAGCAAGAAACAGAGTCCATTATTTTCCTTCGTATGAAATTGTAATGGATGAGTTACGCGATTATCGTTTTTATGCAGAAGACTTGATTCACCCAAGTAAAACTGCCATTAATTATATTTGGGGAAAATTTATTGATTCATGGATTTCAGAAAGTTCTATTGAAACCATGAAAGAAATAGAAACCATTCAACGAGGATTAAACCACAGACCTTTTAATCCATATTCTGAGCAACACCAACAGTTTCTAGGAAGTTTACAAAGAAAAATTGAGGATGTAAAAAAACGACATCCGTTTATCAAATTTGATGATTATTCAAGTTTAAAATGATTCTAGCAAATCGATCCATTTATTTTCACTAAATTTATCCTGTATAATTTCCCCCGATTTAAAAAAAATGATAAAAAAAATACTCATTGGAATTCTACTAGGAACCTTAATTGGCCTATTTATGACGTCCTTTTTTTTACCAAAAGGAATAAAATTATTCGCTTTATTTTGGACTAAAATAACAGCTACTTCAATTGTTACTGGAGTTTTCTGTGGTATTTACGGACATTTATCAAAATCTAAACTTCAGATTTTTTTAGTTTCTATCCTTATTGGTATGATTATTTTCTACCTAAAGTATATTATCACTGGCCACAATTTTGACCCGTTAACAATGGGTGCTTTTACAGGAGCTTTATTGGGTGGTGTATTTGCACTACTACGAAGAATAAACACCTTATTAAAAATAACAAGGCGTTTAAAAAGACATCGTGAAGAAGGCTTTAATAACTACGGATACTAAAGGTATTGGTCTACATTTTGCCAAGGACCTCCATTAATTACATCAACTCCATTATTTGCTAAAAACTGAGTAGCTTGCCCGCTTCTTCCTCCGCTCTTACAAACAGCTATTACTGGCTTATTAAATGCTTTGATTTCTTCTATTTTTAAAGGGATTAAATTTAAGACTATATGTTTAGCTCCTTCGCTATGGCCTTCATCCCATTCCATTTGAGTTCTGACATCTAAAACGATTGCTCCTTTATCTAAATATTCTTTAATCTCTGACCCCATATCTTTTCTTTTAAACATGTCAAAAAAAACCATGCTTTTTCTTATTTTAAGTTAAAATTAATTTCTGCACAAAGCTACCCCTTTTCAATTAAAGTTGTGTAGCTTTTGTTACACTTCAGGTTCTCTAATTCTTTTAATACTACTTTATGATTTGAAAAATTATTCTTTACAGATAGATAATTCATACAACTCTAGTAGTAACAACCAATCATTTGGATGATTAGTAATCAACTTAACAGATATTTCTCCAATATCACTTTCTGTAACTGTATCTTTTTTAAAGACACGAGCTTTCACTTTTTTTAGGTTGATAAATCTCTTTGTAAAGTTACATATTTTGGTTTGTTTTTCAAGAATTCTTTTTCAAATGCGCTATTTTATTATCTTAGCACTTCTCATAAAAAAAAACAGGTTGAAAAGTATTTTTAGAATTTTAATTTTATCTTTTATTTTGGTTAGCTGTAATCGTGAAAAAGCGATCGAAATTGATGTTTCTAATGAAATTGTATCTCCAAAAACCTATGTTGTTCACAAAACATCCCAGCAACTAATTATTGATGGAAAAGCGGATGAGCAAGATTGGAAAAACGCAGTATTTACTGATGAATTTATAGATATTGAAGGAATTAAAATCCCGAATCAAACCACCAAAGTAAAAATGCTTTGGGATACAGATTTTTTATATGTCTATGCAAAGTTAGATGAGAAACATATTTGGGGAGATATTACCCAGCGTGATAAAGTTATTTTTTACAACAATGATTTTGAAGTCTTTATTTCTCCATCAAACGACACGCACAATTATGGCGAAATTGAAGTCAATGCTTTAAATACAGTTTGGGATTTAATTCTTAATAAGCCATATAATGTTGGAGGGAAGCCAAAAAGCAGATGGAATCTAAACGATTTAAAAACTGCAGTTTTTATTAAAGGAACATTAAATAATCCTGATGATATTGATTCTTATTGGTCTGTAGAAATGGCAATCCCACTAAGTGCTTTTGCAGAATTAAAAAACCGCCCAAAAATTAAACCTAAAGATGGAGAGCAATGGCGCATCAATTTTTCTAGAGTACAATGGAATCATGATTTGACTGATAAAAAATATTCTAGAAAAAAAGAAAATAATACGTTTTTGCCAGAATACAATTGGGTATGGTCAAATCAAGGCACAATAAACATGCATTTACCTGAGAATTGGGGATATATTCAATTTTCAGACAATAAGACAACTCAACAAATAAGTTTCAAACACAAAACTGATGTAGTTACAGAACAAATTACCTATGCTTTGTATCGAGAAATTGCTTTTAAAAATTTAACCTATTTAAAAAAGAAAGCACCTGGTTTTAAAACCAATTTAATATTAAGTCAAAGTAATAAAAACCTACAAGCTACTTTCTTAAAAACCTACACTGGTTTTAATGTACAAGTTGTAAACACAGCAACGAATATGGAATATAGAATTAGTGAAACTGGTTTAATCCAACGTAAAAACAACCTATCTAAAAAATAACTCTCTTGAAAAAAATTATCCTTTTAGCAGTACTTACGCTTTTTATTTCTTGTAATCAGAATGAGAAAAAAGCAGAACTTAAATCACAATTCATCTTTAGCGCTTGGGCACATGGAGGAAAAGATTTTAAAGAAGATGTATGGAGAAAAAAGTTGAACTATTATGACTCTTTAGGGATCAGTGAAATACTCGTTGGTGGCTCACTTAAAGTTATCGCACAAATTGTTCCGCTTGCAACAGAAAAAAACATCAAAGTTCATGGTTGGATGTGGACATTGAATCGCCCTGGAGATACTATTGCTAAAAAGCATCCAGAATGGTATGCTGTAAACAGAAATGGCCAAAATTCTTTAGAATATAAAGCATATGTAAATTATTATCAATGGTTGAGCCCTTTTCATCCAGAAGCAAGAAAACACATCATAAACAATGCTAAAAAAATGATGGAAATTGAAGGGTTGGCTTCTGTTCATTTAGATTATGTACGATATCCTGATGTAATTTTAGGCGCGGATTTACAACCAAAATACAACCTAGTACAAGAAACTGAAATGCCAGAATACGATTACGATTATCACCCATTGGCAAGAGCTGGGTTTAAGAAAATTTTTGACAAAGACCCAATGGATTTTAAGCATCCAGAATTATCTACAGAATGGAGACAATATCGTTTAAACGCCATTACAAGTTTAGTGAATGAAATTATAGACATTGCACATGCTAAAGATCAAAAAGTAACTGCTGCAGTTTTTCCATTTCCAGAAATGTCTAGACAAATGGTTAGACAGGCATGGAACGATTGGAATTTAGATACTGCCTACCCAATGCTGTATCAAAATTTTTATAGAGAAAACATTAACTGGATTGGTTTTGCAACAAAACAAGGCGTTTCTGATGTAGATTTCCCAATTGTTTCTGGTTTATACGCACCTGCTTTAAGAGATCCAAAAGACTTAGAAAAAGCTATTTTAATCGCTAAAGAAAACGGAGCAAAAGGAATTTCAATTTTCACTGCAGACGGTTTAACTAAAGAGCAACAGGCTGTATTTGTGAAATTGAAAAACCAACAATAACTGTAACTTTTTTCCTTTTTCTACTACATATAAATATAGTTTAACTTTAAATTATTATGTTATGAGAGGAAGAAATTACAATGGTCTTGGTGGGTTATCTAGTCATGCTTCTTCTATGATAAGCAGTTTAAAAAATAATTTGAAGGCAAGAAGTATTGATAACTTCAAATCTTCAAAAATTTCTGCTATTTATAAAGAAGGCACTATTGACAAAAAAGCGAGTCCTAAACTGTTAAAAGAAATACGTAAAAAAACGATAAAAGAGCGTAAAGAACGTCTTCTTAAAAAAGGAATTATTCTTAGTGCGATTGCTTTGACACTCTTTTTAATTTTATGGTTTAGTTAAACCACCCTTTATTCTCTAACGCTTTCGTGAATATTTGCATTTAAGCTAAAAATCTTTCTTATTTTTACAGCACAAAACTTCTGTATGAACAAAAAAGTAATCTTACTAATATTAGATGGCTGGGGAATTACTCAAGACCCAAAAGTATCTGCAATTTACAATGCAAAGACTCCATATATAAACTCATTGTACAACGATTTTCCGCATGCAAGTTTACGAACTGATGGAGAACATGTTGGGTTGCCAGAAGGTCAGATGGGAAACTCAGAAGTTGGCCACATGAATTTAGGTGCTGGACGAATAGTATATCAGAATTTAGCAAGAATAAATAAAGCTGTTAAAGAAGATACTTTAGCTCAAGAAAAAGAGTTAATTGCTGCCTTTGATTATGCAAAAAAGCACAATAAAAATGTTCATTTTTTAGGATTGGTTTCTAATGGCGGAATTCATTCACACATCAATCATTTGAAAGGACTGCTTGAAGCAGCAGGCAAAAACAAAGTAGAAAATGTATTTCTACATGCTTTTACAGATGGTAGAGATTGTGATCCACAATCAGGAAAATATTTCATCAACGATATTGAAAATACATTAAAAGAAACGAATGGAACACTCGCATCTGTTACAGGAAGGTATTACGCAATGGACAGAGACAATCGTTGGGAAAGAGTTGCATTGGCTTATGATGCTATTGTAAATGGAAATGGTGATAAATCTACAAATGCAACTGAAAGCATTCAACAAAGTTATAAAGCTGGCGTTACTGATGAATTTATCAAACCAATTATTATGGTTGATGAAAACGAGCAGCCAAAAACAACAATTAAAGAAGATGATGTTGTTATTTACTTCAACTTTAGAACCGACAGAGGAAGGCAATTAACAAATGCGCTAAGTCAAAAGGATTTCCCTGAATACAACATGAAAAAGATGCCGTTATATTTTGTTACTATGACAAATTATGATGCTACATTTAAGAATATCAATGTTGTTTATAATTCTAATAATATTGAAAACACATTAGGCAAAGTTTTAGAAACTGCTGGTAAAAAACAAATCAGAATAGCAGAAACAGAAAAATACCCACACGTAACTTTTTTCTTTTCTGGAGGAAGAGAGCAAGAGTTTGAAGGAGAAAAAAGATTGTTGTGTCCCTCTCCAAAAGTAGCCACCTACGATTTAAAACCAGAAATGAGTGCCTATGAAATTAGAGATGCTATTGTTCCTGAATTAGAAAATGGAGAAGTTGATTTTGTGTGTTTAAATTTTGCCAATGGAGATATGGTTGGTCATACTGGAGATTTTGATGCGGCAGTGAAAGCCTGTGAATCTGTAGACATTGTTACAAAAGATGTAATTACCACTGCTTTAGACAATGAGTACACCACTATTTTAATTGCAGATCATGGCAATTGTGAAACAATGATGAATCCTGATGGATCTCCACATACTGCACACACTACAAACCCAGTTCCTTTTATCTTAATTGACAAAGAAATAAAATCAATAAAAAATGGTATCTTGGGCGATATTGCTCCTACAATTTTAAAATTAATGGGAGTAGATCAACCAAAAGAAATGACTCAAAAACCATTAATATAAATTTTACCAATGAAAAAGTTATTATTTTTATTTGCTATTATTTTAGCTACAAGCTGTCAAGCACAACAAGCAAAAGCTACCAAAAATGCTTCTGGAGATTTAATTGGAATTACTGCAAGAGCAGATTTTGATCAACAGCCATATACAAACTGGTTTAACAGCTATTATACAAATTACACAGTAGATCAAAAGACAACAAAAAAATTAAAAAAAGCATTAAAAGATGTTACTATAAAAGCATTTAT
>CAJXVT010000005.1 GCA_913062575.1 uncultured Flavobacteriaceae bacterium
ATTGTTGCCGATATAAAACACTGCGTGTTGTTATATCTACAATTATGTTAAATACACGGTATTCGCCATTTTACTTACAATATACATTTGTATTATAATTTACATTATGTTAAATAGAGTTTTTAAGAAGACACTCCTAGTAAGGGAATTATTCAATATTGTTTTGTACAAACGTATAATTCCTATCTTTTAGCAATTGAGTATAATAGTAATTATTTAAGAAGACTAATTTAATTTCATTTGGAAACAGAACTACATATTCATTGCATTGCTTTCTTACAAGTCTTAATTTAATTGGAGTTATATGCATGTGTTCTATTTTTTAAAATTAACAACAAGATACTCACACCTTCATCAGACGTCCTTCAATTTTAGTTGGTTGGTTTCTTTGTAACCTTCAATGCACTATTTGATTCGTTTATTAGTTTACATAGGTTTCTTCAAACAATAAAACCACTACAGCATATTGCCATAGTGGTTCAAATTAGAGAGCTAATGATGAGTGAAATCATCAATAAAACCAAGTAAAAACACTTTCATCTTACATACATTGAACCCTCTTTTTGTTATAGTAAACTACAATTTTCTTATAACTCTTTGCTGTTATTATCTCTGTTTATATCTAGCAACAAATAATTTGGATCTAGAAGAACCTTGCTTGGTTTGGTTTTAGATTTCAATACTATATCTGTTGTATCAGTATTCATTTGTACTTTTTTAGTTTCTAAAAGCAGATCATTACCATCAGCATCTACACCATATATAGACAATTCAGCTACCGTATCCGGATTGATATTTTCATTAATTCCTTTTGAATCTGTTTGCCACTTTTCTACCTTTATTTGTACGTTCACTGTAAATGAATTAGTATCATTTTCTAGCAAAACTGCTTTTTTAATGCTTGCATCATAGGTAGTTACAGTTTCAAGTAGCTCAAACACTGTTGCTTTTTGTGAACCTGGTGTTACCTCATAGATATATTCCAATAAATCAGCACTTGTAGCATAGCGTTCTCTGCTAAAATTAGGATCAAAAGCATTCCAATCTTTTACAAAACGTTTCAAGGCTAAATTCATTTGCTTCTCTCCTATCTTTTCTTGCAAAACAAACATATTCATTGCTCCTTTATTATAGTAAATATGAGATTGTTTTTCAACTAAAGACATTGGTACTTCTAGTGAGTTTTTTCTACTTTCTAAATAGGTATCTAATTCACCTTCAAGAAACTGCACTACTTTGTCTTTTCCATATTCCTTTTTTAATACCATCAAAGCAGCATATTGCGATAAGGTTTCTAAAATCAAATGCCTTCCTTTTACATTGGCAGCAACTACCTGTAATCCCCACCATTGGTGCGCTAGCTCATGTGCGGTTACATAAAATGCCATATCTACATCTTTAGAGTCATCAATATCTAAAACAAAACCTATTGATTCAGATAACGGAACTGTATTGGGGAAAGATTGTGCGAAACTCGCATATCTAGGAAATTCCATAATTCGCATTTGTTGGTATTGATACGGACTGAAATTGGCACTATAATAAGCAAATGATTTTTTCATGGAGTTAAACATGCGTTTTAAATTATAGTCATGTCCTTTGTGGTAATAAATTTCTAAATCGACAGCTTTTTGAGGGATCGAATCTGATGTTGGCATCCAACTATTTTTAGCTACTTCGTACCTTGCAGATACTACAGAATAAAAATTAACCATTGGGCTGTCCATTTTGTAATGAAAATAGGCCCTGTTTTCTTTTTTCCAAGCTTTTACCAATTTTCCGGGTGCAATTGCAGTTTGATCCACAGCGGTACCAATCACTATTTCAAAATCAATCTGATATCCATCATCACCATTTACGCCGTTTTTCAACTCAAAAGCATCGTCTCTTGTTGCCATTCCTTTTCTATCGGTCAATCCTGCTGCTTCTCTATCAGTAGTACTTCTTAACTCATACATATTACTGTATCCAATTGTAGGAAAATCACTGTTCTTAAAAAAGGTTCCGTTGTGCACGATCTTCGTGTTCTTATTCCCCATTTCAAATCCTTTTGTGGTAAAAACTTGCTTGAATTTCATGCTAATAGAATCGCCTGGCTGTAGTGCTTCTTTCAATTCATACACATAATAATCATAGTCTAGATACTTTTCATTTAATCTAGTTTCTGCGTCAAACTCAATGTATTCTAAAGTAATTTGGCTCTCAATTAATTTCTGAATATGTATATTTTGTATTGGGTTTTTACTTTGATTTACAAGTATATAGGCTCCTTTAGCTGTATAGTCTCTTGAAGCAGGATATAACTCTACCTGTAGATTTACATCCACTAATTTTGGCTGTAGAATTTTCTCGAACTTTTTCAATGTTTGCTCATACCCTGCTCTAAATGCTGTTTTTTCTGTGTCAGACCATCGTTTGTTTAAGACATTGGTATTGTAAAAAATAAAACTTCCCAATCCAATAAAAAGAACTCCAATTACCAACCCTGTTTTTAGCACAGATGGTGTAATGCGTTGTTTTGCTTGTTTCAAACGAATCCTAAAATTTGTTTCTGTTCCTCTCACTAAAAACAAACTAGTAATCAACATCACAAAAGCACAAAACACAAACCAATACGCTTTAATCCATAAAAACGGTGCTAAAAAGTGTCCAAAACCATTCATCTGAGAATAGGTACCGATGTTGTGTCCTCCAAAACTATACAAGTCATGATTATATCCAAAAATACCTAATGCAAATATCCCGATGAAAAATGTTATTACTAAAATATAGGCTACAAATTTCTTGTTAACCAATACATGGATAAAAAAGGAGATGAATGTATGCAAAAGCAAGAATGGTAATAAATCACCAAAAAAGCTGATAAAATAGACATCTAGTTCAAATTTATAATAGCCATGTGCACTTTGAAAAATAACGCCAGCTAAGATCAAAGACAACATAATAACCATGTAGGTTAATGCCAATCCAATAAATTTCCCCATCAAATTGATACCGTTATTACTTGGCAGCGCATCATAAATAAGGTTTAGCTTCGCTCCTCTTTCTTTCCAAATCAATTCACCAGAATAAAAAACCATTACAATAATAAAAAAGAAGCTAGACATCTCAATCAGTTCTTCTATTATGAAATAAGTTGCTGGGTAACTGTTTACACCATACACAGTTCCTAAACTAATAGAATTAATTAAAATAATAACCATAGCACTGATTACAATGGCCCAAAAAGAAACTTCTTTTAAGATGGATGTAAAGTAGAACCAAGCATGTTGTAGTAGCTGTGAATATTGAGATTTAAATCCACTTCTAACGCTTACAATTGGTAATTCAGTATCAGAATTTGAAATTTCTTCTGCCGTAATTAGAGTCGCTTTCTTTTTCTTTTTTGAACTGCTTGAAACTACTTGGAATTGAAACTTTTTATATCCAAAAGCAAAAATCAAAACGCCAATGGCAATCCAGAATAGTTTGCTATATAATAAGACACCAGAAAAAGGCATTAAGTTTGAATTCAATTCAACCGGTGTCCAATCTTTTGTCAATTCGCTCAAGGTTGTCAACGAAAACGGATCTAAAATTGCCGCTACAAATCTATTCTCAATTGATTTTGTCAATATAAATATAACAAAAGTAAAAAGTCCTTGTGTATAGACTACAATTAATTTTTTAGTCAATGCTCCAGTTACAAAAAACAAGGCTGCTCCAAAGAATAAAATGGGTAAAACCACGGTAAAATAAGGCTGAACATAGGTCATTAAATTAAAGGCTAACATATGTTCTGGATTTCTCCAAGGCATCATCTCTCCTAGTGCATTTCCCCATATTAATGCAGTAAATATGATGATTAGGATTACAAATGATCCTAAAAAACGCCCTAGTAAATAATCTCTTTTTTTAATTGGATTTACAAACATTAGGGATTCCATATCATGCTCAAAATCTCGTAATATTGGAACACCCATTATCATTGAGGTAACCATCATACTGAATCCTGTGAGTATACCCATGGTTCTGGCAATAATCAATGGCGAATTTCTTTTTAAAGGACCTAGGTCTACTCCACCGTATATAAAATCTACTCCAACGATAGAAAACAAGAATAAAAAGAGAAAGAAGATATAGGTATCAACTCTTTTCACCCTGTATAAAATTTCGAATTTAAATATTTCGTACAACATGGTGTTTATCGTTTAGAGTTATGATTAAAAATTTGAGAAAAATACACGTCTTCTAAACTAGAAGCAATGGGTTGAAAACCATTTCCAGGCTCCGTATCACTTAAAATGGTGATTACAGGTTTTCCTATAAAAAGTTTATCAGCAACTACCTGATAGTTTTCTTTGTATTCTTTCAATTCATTCTTATGAATGGTTTTTTGATAGATTTTTCCTTCAATGTCATTAATTACATCCAATGGATTTCCTTTTAACAATACTTGCCCTTGGTTGATAATGGCCATGTTGTTACACAACTCCTTTACATCATCTACAATATGGGTTGATAAAATTACCACAGTGTTTTCTCCAAGTTCACACAATAAATTGTAAAATCGGTTTCTTTCTGCAGGATCTAAACCAGCAGTAGGTTCATCTACAATTAATAATTTTGGATTGGTCAATAAAGCCTGTGCTATTCCGAAACGTTGCTTCATTCCACCAGAAAAGCCTCCTAAGTGTTGTTTTCTTTTTTCGTATAAGTTGGTTTTGTGTAATAATGCCTGTACCATTTCTTTTCGTTCAGGTGCATTGGTCAAACCTTTTAAAACGGCAAGGTGATTCAATAATTGCTCAGCAGATATTTTTGGATAGACTCCAAATTGCTGTGGTAAATATCCTAGTATTTTACGAACTTCATGTTTTTGTTCTAGTACATTCAAATCTCCTAAAGTGATACTCCCTTTATCTGCCTCTTGTAAAGTGGCAATGGTTCTCATTAAGGTAGATTTCCCTGCACCATTGGGTCCTAATAAACCAAACATCCCAGTAGGAATTTCTAAGGTGATGTTTTGAAGTGCTTTCACCCCATTTGCATAGGTTTTGGATACGTTGTTTATTTTTAAACTGCTCATTTTTACTTGTTTTATGGTTATTGAGCAACAAACCTATAGCGTTAAGATGCTTAAAAAAAGTAACTGTGATAAACACTCATTTGCTAAGTACACAAATCATGTTTATGACTAAATCAGTTTTACATCGACACTAAAAATGAATTCATCACTAGGTAAAGGTTGTTTGTCAACTTGTTTGGTAGGAACCTTTTATTCCACTAATTTTGAGCCATGGAAATATTTTACAATCGATATAGACGGGTTTTTATTACACTGATATTAAGTGTGATTTTTTGGGTTTTTGGAATGGTTTGTATGCGATATCAAATTAATTTCACAGGACTTTCCTTTTCCGTCCTTTCAGTAAGTGGTATCATGTACTTGCTATTGTTTTACTTTATAAACCGTAAAGAAACAGCCCCATTTTCGCTTACTGTTACAAAAAAAGAAGTGATCCTGTTTTCTGTTATTAGCATTTTTATTTGTATCACCGGAGTGTTAGAGTCTCAACCAGATAGAAAGGATTTTGCAACCGTTTTTGGCATCTTACTGATCTACACCCTCCTATTTATCACTGTACAACTAATAAATTATCAACTTCAGAAAAAAAACAAAAAGGCACTTTCTAAAACCTTTATGAATCAGTTGGCTTTTTGGGCTTTTGTATTTGGGTTTGCTAGAATAATTATAATGATAGAGGTATATGGAGATAGTGACGCCTTAATAATCGTTGCATTTGTTTATTTCCCTGTATTATTCTTTTTAATTACCCGCTGGATCTTTAAACAAACAAAAAGTGTGCTGACCTTAAAAAACGAAAAGGCAAAAACGGAGTTAATGCATTTAAAAAGTCAGGTAAATCCTCATTTCTTTTTTAACATGCTAAACAACCTCTATGGCTGGGTTGATAAAGATCCTGTAAAAGCAAAAAAGTTGATCATATCACTATCTGAAATGATGCGTTATAGTATTTATGAAGGTGAAAAAGAGTTGGTTACATTAGAAGAAGAAGTTGTATATCTGCAGCAATATATTGAGTTGCATCGTATGCGATACCACAAAGAAATTGATATTCAGTTTGAGATTAACCTTGCAGAATATCCGATGCAGGTAATGCCTTTACTATTTATTATTTTACTTGAGAATGCTTTTAAGCATGGTGTAGAAAATTTAAGAGAGCATGCATTTGTACACCTAAAAATGTCGGCAAATGAAAAACAAGTTGTTTTCGAAATTAAAAACAATTTTGATCCAAAAGAAACACCAACAGCACCAGGAATCGGAATTAAAAATTTAAAAAGACGGTTAGAATTGGTATATCCTAAAAAACATACCCTTGTTTTAGAATCAAATACCGATATTTATACGGCCAAATTAACACTAGAATTATGATCAAGTACCTAATTATAGATGATGAATTCATCGCACATGATATTATAAAAGGCTATTGTGACATTCTACCCAATATGGAATTAGCAAAGCATTGTTACGATGCTATAGAAGCGATTGAATACTTGAATTCTAATTCGGTTGATTTGATTTTTCTTGATTTAAACATGCCTAAACTGAAAGGCTTTGATTTCTTAAAAACATTGACCAATGCCCCTAAAGTAATTGTAACTACGGCATACAAGGAGTTTGCTTTGGAAGGATATGAATTAGATATTTCTGATTATTTATTAAAACCCTTCTCTTTTGAGCGTTTCTTAAAAGCAGTTAACAAAGCAACTAAAACAACAGAAGTTAAACCAGTAGTTACACAAGTAACCAACACCACAAATACCTCAGAACGGATATTTTTTCACAGCAATAAGAAACACATTCAAGTAGAAATCTCAGAAATCCTTTTTATTGAATCTGATGGGAACTATTCTAAAATAGTACTCAACACAGAAACAATTAGCATTAGAGAGAAAGTCTCAGACATTCTAGACATGCTTGCTAGTAAAGACTTTGTGCAAGTACACAAATCATTTGCAGTAGCAAAACAACATATTAAAAGTATTGAAGGCAATAGAATTTACATCAAAGAACACATCATTCCCATAGGAAAGATGTATAAAATGAATGTAAATGGTCTGGTAAAATAACTAGGATTTTAAAGTAGATCAAACTTGAGCAAAAGCATTTCCAAAAGGAATTGCTTCATGACCGTTACATCTAAGCAAAATTGGGCTTTAATTGTGCTATTCCGTCTAATACTATACTAACAGAGTGGAGACTTCTGTATACTTTTCCATCTAGCCATACTCCTACCTACCAATCGTCTAAAACTGTTATTGGAACAGTCTCTTTTGTTACAGAAATAACAACCTATTTCTTTATAGAATATGCTTTTCTTTTTGGATGTAAATATATTGTAATAACGAAATAAACCACTCAGGGTCTAATACTAAACATTCAGAAATTGCTTCCAAAGATCCTTTTGAAGTAAGAATACCACCTGAATCAGAATTCTTAATAAACATATCATAATCCAATGCTGAAATTGGCATTCTATAATGTGTTTTCAAGGCCTTTGTTAGTGATTTTGGAACCCTATTATTTAGAATATACAAGGCAAAAGTATACTCAGCATCTCTAACATGTTGCTCTTTTGAAATATTTTTATCTATTAACAACTGTTCATTTGTTTGTAACAATTTCCAAAAATTTTGAATCCCAGCAGATACATCTTTAACCTGATCAGCCAATAAGTTGCTGGTCAGCTTCTCTTCTATCTCTTTTAAATAGGTATCTTGAGTATCTGTAAACTCTATATTCATGGTTACTAGCAATTTAGGGTCTATAATATACAGTTAATTATGGAGAACGACAATAGGTATAAATACCTGAATTAGACTATTCAGAATATAAAAAAGCCCTTATCCAAACAGATAAAGGCTTGTACTTTATTATTGCATCATTTGGAGTATTTGTTCTATTTCTTGTTTGGCCTTAAGTAATTCTATTTCATCTAAAGTTTTTCCACTTTCTGACAGTATAAAAGAATTGAAAATATGACTAAGGTATATTGGAGAGCTCATTCCTGTATAACTTTCTCCACTATGACAAGAAAAACAACTTGCCAAATTTCCTACATCAATCTTATGAATGCTATCTTGAAAGGTTTGCGTATAGGTTTCCATGGTCACATTAGCGCTATTTAAAGAGCCTCTGGCAAAAGATCCCACATCTGCATTGGCAATACAATTTCGCAAACCTGAAATAACATTGGCTTGTTGTTGTTTTGACATTCCATCGGTATCTAACCAAATAGAGCCATTGTAAAAGTAATTAGCCCATACATCTTTTAAATTGTTTTTTACACAGATATTAATACCTTTTATGTTATTGAAATTTAGAGGTTCACTTTGGCTAGTTTCTAAATATCCATCTGCATTCACAGGAACACCAAATTGAAATAAATCAAATGCTTTGTATGGAACAATTGTTGCTTTTGTAGAATCTACCCAGGTAATTCCATCGATACCTGAAGTGCTTGTGCTTTTAAATAATAGCTTTTCTGTTGTTGATGTTGCAGCATTGGTTTTCCAGTTGTAATTAGGTGCTAGATCATTGTGCTCAAAAGTAGCCCAGATAAATTCTGGGTGATTTTCTACCACACCAACTACATGCATTCCTAATAATGCGACATTGGTGTTAGTAAATGTTATTCCTCCATCAGAACTTAAAGCAGCTACAGTAATAAAATAATTAGAAAGTTGATCACTTGGTATAACACTTGCATCTACCCAAGAAACTTTTAATTCTAGTGAACTTACAGGAAATGAGGCACTATTATTTGGATCTAAAGTCTTCTCAATTACAATACTATCCTTGAATGCATGGGCTGCCTTAAACATGGTTGGACTTACGTGAATAGAATAATATACCGTTGCTGAATTAGAAGCGTTGTTAAAGGCTGGGTTCGTTTTTAAAACGCCACCTGATCCTGCTTGTCCTGTATCTGTTAAAACCACAGTAGTCCCAAATTGTTGTGGTACTTTTTTCATTGAACTAGTTACTTGGTGAATTTGTTCCTGTTTTAAAAATAAAGGAATTTTAGATTTTAAAATAAGTATTTCAGGAGTACCTTGAACAAGAATAGGTAGTAACGAAATAGTATCAACGGGTTTGGTTAACCATAAAAATTTTTGCCATGACCATTGGTGGAATATTAAATTTGTTGTTTCTGAAGCATCAAAAGGACTATGGATACCTTCTTTTGGTGGCGGTGTGTTTTCATGAGGAAACCAACTGGGGGACACAAGGCAAGACAATGTGTCTGTCTGACCTGAATCTATGGTTTGATAACCGGTTTGACCTTTTTTCTCAATATTAGTACATGAAATAGCACAGAAAATTCCAATGTAACAAAGTAACACAGGAGTTTTTTTTAATATTACAGCTACAAAATTTTTCATTTTTTTAATGTTTTGGTGAATATGTTTTCCCAAAAGTAGTCGTTAAAAGAAAGCGAAAGTAGCGTATATACACCTGATTTACAGGGTGGAATAATTTCAAAACGTGTCTCTAATATTTGTGATGCATCCATAACAATCAGTATAGCTGTAATGTCTTCGGGATGAATTAAATTTTTTAATACATTCATATGTATAGTACTCGTTTAATTTTAAGGCGGATTTTTAAAGGGAAAACTAGAAAAGACTTTTCAACACTATTTATATTTTACTAACACCTGTAAAAAAAAGCGCAAAAATACATCTCATAATCAACTGCTTACTAGTATTTAATATTTGATTTCTCTTTTGTAATTCACTATTTTTCAGTAACTTGTATATGACGCTATACATATCTTAATCAGAAGAAAACTTTTCCTGAATTAGATTGAGAACAACCAAGGTCATTCTTAAGAACCTTTTGTAGGCATTTTATCAATAGACCTGTCTTTCGTTTTATTTTTTTTGAGAACAAAAACTTACCATCATGCAATTCACATATTCATTTAGTCTACTACTCTTTCTATTTCTATTTTCAGGGATTAGAATTGTGTACGAATATAAAAGAGCTTTAAAATTTAGATTTGGAAAATATATAAAAACCTTAGAACCAGGGTTTCGATGGATTATTCCTATTATTGAAACCATTCAAAAAGTGGACATTCGAGTAATTACAATTAATGTAGTATCACAAGAAGTAATGACAGCAGACAATGTACCTTGTAGTATTGACGGGGTGGTATTCTTTAAAATTAACGACCCTGAAAAAGCAGTGTTAGAAGTGGAAGAATACAATTTTGCTATCACGCAATTGTCACAAGCAGCTTTAAGAGATGTCTGTGGTAAAGTTGAATTAGACACCATTTTATCTAAACGTGAAGAGATGGGGAAAAACATCAAGTCTATTGTAGAGTCAGAAACCAAAGAATGGGGTATTGAAATAAACGATGTAAAAATTAAAGACATACAATTGCCTGAAAACATGCGTAGAATGATGGCAAATCAAGCAGAGGCAGAACGTTCGCGTAGAGCACAGATTATTTTAGCCTTGGCAGAAGAACAAGCTGCAGGAAAACTATTAGAAGCAGGTAAATTAATTGACCAATCGCCTTCTGCGATAAAGTTACGTTTGTATCAAACCTTATCTAATATAGCAGCTGAGAAAAATTCAACCATTATATTTCCATTCCCAGAAGAAGTGCTACATAAGGTTAATGACTTAAAATCCAAGGTGATACATTAGGTATGTGTTTATTTAACGAATTTATCGCCTAACATTTCTGAAGCATCCATAACAATCATTTTTGCAGTGGTGTCTTCTGTATGAATTAATTGTTTTAAGGCATTTATTCTGTTGATTGGCACAGTAACAAAAATCAAATCTTTTTTTTCTGTCAAACTCAAGTTATTTCCTTTTACTAAAGTTCCATTTACACCAATTTGTTGTTTGATTAAAACCCCAATCCTATCCAAATTATTACAAGAAGAAATATGAACAATACGCTCATTGGGACGACCTGTTAGAATCATATCTATCATTTTTGTGGTTGTAAAAATACTAATCATACTCCACAAGGCTAGTTCTATACTGTTAAATACAATTCCGGCAGAAATGACTACAATCGAGTCTAAAAATAAAATTACAGTTCCGGTTTTTAAAGAAGTTTTTGAAGTTACAATTCTTGCAATTATGGTTCCTCCACCTGCAGAACCACCACCTTTAAAAATAAAACCAATTCCGGCTCCTACAGCAATTCCACCATATAATGTTGCTAGTAACGGTTCTTTGCTCATTGGTTCCAATTTAATAAATTCTGAAAGCACATCAATAAATACCCCAGATAGTAAAATAGCAATGGTACTTTTTAGCGCAAAGTATTTTCCTAAATACTTAATACTCACTAATAACAAAGGAATATTTATCAACCCAAATAAAACACCAATAGAAATTTTAAATTGACTATTAAGAATAATCGCCAAACCACCTGTTCCGCCCATAGCAATGCTATTCGGACTTAAAAAACCAACCACTCCAAAAGCCATTAAGGCGCAGCCAATAATAATAAATGTATAATTGAAAAATTCTTTCTTCATTTCTAATGATTCTTAAAAGGCAAAGTTAAAACAATCAATCAAAATCTGAATACTCACAATAGATTTTAAATAAATTTATTTATGTAAGGAATAAAAAGTATTGATGTTTCTTTTCACTTTTATCTATAGATTTTGTGCGTTGGTCTAAAGGAAAATTAGCGTCAACTAAAATTCTTCTGATACTTTGTGAAATTTCTTCAATTTTGTTATTAATAAAAATGAATACTTAACAAATATATTATGAAAGAATTAGACAAAGAACTTGCAAAAAAATTGATTTTTGAAATTTCGAATTCGAACATGAAATTTAGAAGAAAAATGAAAGTACTAAAAATGTTAGACAAAGCGTTTAGAAAATATATGGGTATATTTTATTTGTCAGACAAGGAACTTGAAGAAGATGATATAATATATAGATCAATGTAAATATGTAAACTATGGACGCCATTATACAGAAATTATGGAGTAATTACCTTCATATGACACCTACCGTTAAAAAAGTTAAAAATACTTTACAATTAGATGATTACAGCTCCTTTTGTGATCATATAGCCTTCAGAACACTCAATACAGATCAATTAGGTATCACAAAAAGGATTACGGGAGAATTTGGTATAGAAAAGTTAAGCAGAAAATTTTTGAATTTAGGTTATACAATAAAACAAGAATACTATTTTAAAAAGAAAAAACTCAAGGCCATTCATTTAGAAAATGAAAGCCTCCCTAAAATATTTATCAGCGAACTCTTATTGGACCAATGCTCATTTTTCTTAAAAAACACGCTATTAAAAGCATTTAATCCTTGTGAAAAGACAAAAGACATTCTCATCAAAGGGCGTAGTTGGGATGTGAATTACAAGGTGTATAAGGAGCTTGAACGAGAATCAGAATATGCAGCTTGGCTCTATGTGCATGGACATAGAGTAAATCATTTCACAATCAACGTGAACCAATTAGAAAAACACTCTATAGAAGATGTATGTAAGCAGTTAAAAAATTCAGGAATCCATTTAAATAATTGTGGAGGAATCATAAAGGGCCATAAAAAAGCAGGCTTAAAACAAGCAAGTACATTGGCCGATACCATTTTAGTGAATTTTGAAGATTTAAAAGAAGCCATTCGAATTCCATCTTGCTATGTTGAATTTGCTGAACGATTTCCTATTAACAATGAAATTTTTAATGGTTTCGTTACAAACTCGGCAGATAAAATATTTCAATCTACAAATAGGACTGTCGCTTAATAATATTTCTTTCGTAATAGTAATGCTACTTATATTATATTATATTATTTAAAAAGAATGATTAATTGCTTTTAGCTATTGCTCCTCTATATCCAATTGAAGATCTATGACTTGTTAATATACTAATACTTGTAGTGTGATTAGGAAATATTGTGATGTACATTTTAAAACGTTCTCTTTTCATTTTAAAATGTATTAGTAGTTTGTAATTTTTCTTCTGATCATTATAAGTACTAGAAAATTCTGTAAGTTTCCCCTCAAAAGAAATAGAATGATCATTCGAATTTGTAGCTGTACTTGAATGTAATTCGCCAAAAAATGGTAAACTAATAGAAATGCTATCTCCTGCAATTTTCACATAATTAACTGTACTCATTATATCTATTGAACTGCCAGAATTACCAGGGCCTAAAATCTGAGTATTTAATACTTGCTGCATAGCATTACTCATAATTGGTAAGGCTCTATGAGAAACTATGTTTATTTTTTTTGATTTAATTAATGCATGTAGAGTGTCTAATTCTTGTGGAGAAACCGAATTCTTTTTAGTTGCACAACTAATAAATGCACAACAAATAAGAATTGTTATAATTCGCTGTATCATAATTCTTGTTTTTAAGTTAATGTATATTATTTATTCGTTCTTTTTTAATAATAAGATGTATACTCCTTCAGAGATTGGTTTTACAACGTTTTCCAAACCTTGAATTGATGTCATTCGCACAAAAATTGTTCCATTCATTTTTGCTACTCGAACCAATTCAGAAAACATATTTAAAAAAATGCTAAGTATTTTGTGCAAAATGCAATACAACACTACAAATTACATGGTCAAAAATACTGTCTTCAAAGTTTAACACATCTAAGTTTTGAACAGAAAAATGAGTTTTATCTTCTTCTACTCCTCCAAAAATCATCGCTCCAATTCTTTCATTCCCTACAGGCAATACTTTCCCCCATTTCTCAGCAGCTTTTTTATACCACATCAAACTAGTGTTGTCAAACGTTTTGTTTTCTATATTCTCTACAACAGAATTAATAAAATCAATACTTTTTGAAATGTTTTCCGGGGTATCTATTCAACATGACAGTAGCAGTATCATGCTTAAAATCAGTAGGTTTCTTATAAGGATAAAGAAGTTAGTTGAAATTTTTATAGCAAGATAAAAAATATTAATAGTAAACAAAACATCTTCATAAGCAAATGAAGTACATTTGTTGCATGCCTACAAAAAACACCTCAAAATTAGAATTTATTGCATTAATGGCTTCATTAATGTCAATCGTTGCCCTGTCTATTGATGCTTTATTACCAGCATTAGAACATATCGGAATTTCAATCGGAATTCAAGATTCAACTGACAATCAATTATTGGTAACCATGATTTTTCTTGGCTTAGGTTTTGGTCAATTAATATTCGGACCTATTTCTGATAGTTTGGGTAGGAAGCCCGTTATTTATATGGGGTTTTCAGTATTTGTTGTTGCTAGTTTTATTTGTATTTCTGCAACCAGCATAGAGGTAATGGTAGTAGGGAGAATTTTACAAGGAATCGGACTTGCTGCTCCTAGAACGATTAGTATTGCGATGGTTAGAGATAGTTTTAGTGGAGATTATATGGCGAAAATTATGTCGTTTATAGTGGTGATTTTTATACTAGTACCTGTTATAGCACCAGCAATTGGTAAAATTATTCTAGATGCTTATGGCTGGAAAGCTATTTTTAATAGTCAATTAATTGTAGGTGTGTTGATTATGTTTTGGTTATGGAGACGTCAACCAGAAACATTACCAGTTGAAAAACGAAAAAAATTTAAAATGCGTTTATTTATTGATGGTACAAAAGAGTTTTTTAAACATAGGCAAGCGGTTATTTTTACATTAGTTTCTGGTTTTGTGACCGGTTCTTTTATGGTGTACCTAAGTGCTTCACAACATATTTTTCAAGTGCAATACGGTTTAACAGAAGAGTTTCCGTATATATTTGCAGGATTGGCAATTGCTGTTGGTTTTGCTACTTTTTTAAACGGAACCTTTGTAATGCGTTTCGGAATGTTAAAACTGGTATCTGTATTTACAATTGTTTTTATGTTGATACCACTACTTTACGCAATCATCTATTTTAATAGTGCTATAAATCCAAGTATAGAAATATTCTTGACTTTTTGCGGATTAGAGTTCTTTGCCTTGGGATTTTTATTTGGAAATTTAAGAGCATTGGCTATGCAGCCTGTTGGTCATATTGCTGGAGTTGGTGCTGCTATTAACGGATTTGTTTCTACAATAATGGCAGTTCCAATTGCAACTTTTATTGGAAGTTATGTAACTGAAACTGCATTGCCATTATTTATAGGGTTCTTTGTCTGTGGATTGATGTGTCTAATTTTAATCAAACTCTTACCAAAGAAGATAGCTACTACTTAGGCTAATAGCAATAAGAAGATTACTGGGAATAACAACCCTGCTAAGGCTAATTTCCAACCACGTTTCTTAAAAGTGTTTTTACCTGCTGAGATAAACATCCCTGTAAATGAAAGCACTAATATTGAAATTCCGAAAATATCTGAATACCAAATCCAAAATGAGTTGGTTGTTTGATGTAGTAAAATAGATTGTCCAACAAATGGAACCAATCGTTTAAACTCTAGAATTCCTTTACCAGTTTTTATATCTGCATCTAAAATAGCCCTTCCATCAAAATAGACTCTTAGAGAACCATTTCTAATACGATGATTTTCATAAGTTAACTTCAATTCTTTGGTAGCGTTTACTAGAAATTCTTTGTTAATTTCCTTTGCGTCTTCTGGCAAGGTGATATTCACTTTTTTAGAATCGATAACATACTCCTTTGGATAGATATCTTGTCGGTGATTTAAAATGATTCCAGAAAATGAAAACATAATTAATAAACCTACATAAAAATAAGCAATGTCTCTGTGTAATCCTCTATTTGTTATTTTCTTCATGATATATTTTTAAAAAGGTAAATATATTAGAATGATTCTAAATAACAAGAGAATAGTTAATTATATATTAAGAGAAATTTAAAAGGTCAACAGTTCTTTTAGAATAGTTTCAAACTGATGCTTGGCCAAGTATTGATTCTCTAATTCTTTTTGAAACGGAATAGGAGTTTCTATACTTCCAACACGTTTTACAGCTGCATCCAATTCATTAAAACAGTTTTCTGTAATCAATGCAGAAATTTCACTAGCGATACCGCCAAATAATGAGTCTTCTTGTAACACAATTGCTTTTCCTGTTTTTCTAACAGAAGAATAAATAGCGTCAACATCCAGCGGTTGTAAAGTTCTTAAATCTATTAAATCTGCAGAGATTTCCGAATTTTTATCCAATGTTTCTAAAGCCCAATGAACGCCAGCTCCATAGGTAATAATAGTAACGTCATTTCCTTCTTTTAAAGTCGCAGATTTTCCTATTGGTAAAGTATAATAATTCTCAGGTACTTCTTGGTATATAGATCGATACAATGCTTTGTGTTCAAAGAACAATACCGGATTTGGGTCATTAATTGCTGAAGCTAATAAACCTTTTGCATCCACAGGAAATGCAGGATATACTACTTTTAAACCTGGAGTTTTAGTAAACCAAGCTTCGTTGGTTTGCGAATGAAATGGCCCTGCTCCAACACCAGCTCCACAAGGCATCCTAACCACAACGTCAGCAGGTTGACCCCAGCGATAATGAGATTTTGCCAATAAATTTACGATTGGGTTGAATCCTGTAGAAGCAAAATCTGAAAATTGCATTTCCATCACTGCTTTCATTCCGTTTATAGACAAACCATAAGCTGCAGAAACAATGGCAGATTCACATATTGGCGTGTTTCTTACTCTGTCTTTTCCAAATTGCTCTAAAAAGCCATCTGTTATTTTAAAAACACCACCATACTCTGCAACATCTTGTCCCATGATGATTAAGTCATCATGTTGTTCCATAGATTGGCGCAAACCATCAGAAATAGCATCTACTAAACGAATTTTCTTGGTTTCTGTTGATGGATTAATAGTTTCTGGCTCAAAGTCTTTAAAAACATCATTTAATTCGGTTTTTAAATCAACTGTAATTGTTGGTTCGTCATAAGCCATTTGTAAATGTTCATTAATTTCATGAACGATATCTTCTTTAAACCTAACTTCATCTTGTTCAGTTAGTATGTTTTCTGCTCTTAAATAAGCTTGGAAATTCTCTAAAGGATCTTTTACTGCCCAAGTATCCAATAAATCTTGTGATACATATTTGGTCCCACTCGCTTCTTCATGCCCACGCATTCTAAAGGTTTTGAACTCTAATAAGATGGGTCTTGGGTTTTCACGAACACTTTCTGCTAATTCAGAAACCTTACCATACACTTCTACAATATTGTTACCGTCTATAATATGACTTTCCATTCCATAGCCAATTCCTTTGTCAGCAATGTTTTCACAGTTAAATTGCTCAGAAGTTGGTGTAGATAATCCATATCCGTTATTCTCAACACAAAACAATACCGGCAAACTCCAAACAGATGCCACATTTAATGCTTCATGAAAATCTCCTTCACTTGTTCCTCCATCTCCAGTAAAAACGACGCAAACTTGATTGTTTTTTTTAATTTTATTTGCCAATGCAATTCCATCTGCAATTCCTAACTGCGGACCCAAATGCGAAATCATTCCAACAATATTATATTCTTGTGTTCCAAAATGAAAACTACGATCTCTACCTTTTGTAAACCCATTTGCTTTTCCTTGCCACTGAGAAAATAATCTATATAATGGGATTTCTCTTGTTGTAAAAACACCTAAATTACGATGCATCGGTAAGATGTATTCATCCTTTAATAAAGCAGCTGTAACTCCTACAGAAATAGCTTCTTGACCAATACCAGAAAACCATTTAGAGATTTTCCCCTGGCGTAATAAAATCAACATTTTCTCCTCTATTAAACGAGGTTTTAACATTGATTTATACAAATGTATAAGTGTGTCTTTTGAGAACTTATGTTTGGTGAAGTCGACTTGTTGAATCATGTAATTGTACTGTTTTTTTAAAGGCGTAACAATGTACTAAAATTTGTTTAAATAGAGTTTAAGATTTTCGCAGCATTTAATAATGTTTCATCAGTCTTAGCAAAACAAAAACGCAATACTTTCTCGTCTAAGTTGTTGTCATTAAAAACGGATAATGGAATTGCTGCCAATCCATTTTCTTTGGTTAATCTTTTAGCATATTCAACATCGTTTTCATCAGTAATCTCAGAATAATCCAACACTTGAAAATACGTAGCTTGACTAGGAATACTTTTAAATTTAGAGCTCTTAATGGCGTCCAAAAACAAATCTCTTTTCTGTTGAAATAACTGTGATAAACTAGTGTAATTACTCGGGTCACTCATGTATTCTGCGATTGCAATTTGTGTTGGATGGTTGACGCAGTACACGTTAAACTGATGCACCTTAATGAATTCTTTCATTAATTCTTTTGGGCCACAACAATAGCCAAGTTTCCAACCTGTATTGTGAAATGTCTTTCCGAAAGATGCGGTAATAAATGTCCGTTTTTTTAAGTCAGGAAATAAGCAAGCACTTTGGTGCGTTAATCCATCAAAAACCATGTGTTCATATACTTCATCACTCAATACAATAATATTTGTGTCTTTTGTGATGCGCTCCAATTCCAGCATATCTTCTTTAGAAAATATTGTCCCGCAAGGATTTTGAGGTGTGTTGATGATGATCATTTTTGTTTTTTGATTGATTTGGCTTTCGACCCGTTTCCAATCTACTTTATAATTAGGGTAGTTTAATTGAATAGCAATAGGTTTCCCACCATTTACCGTAATTGCAGGTTCGTAACAATCATAAGCAGGTTTAAATAAGATTACTTCATCACCTGAGTGAATAAACGTTGAAATAATTGTAAAAATAGCCTGAGTTGCTCCACAGGTAATTACGATTTCATTGTCTGGATTATACGTTGTTTGATATAGATTCTGAAATTTAGCGGAAATTGCTTCTCGCAATGTCAATGCGCCCAACATTGGTGCATATTGGTTAAAACCAGAATTCATTGCTTTTACAACTAAATCAATTAATTTTTGATCGCTTTTAAAGTTTGGGAAACCTTGAGAAAGATTGATAGCATTGTGCTCTTTAGCCAAATTACTCATAGTAGTAAAAATGGTTGTTGCTACATTTGGTAGTTTAGAAACGTGTTTCATTCTATTGCGTTTTCAATTTAATTGTTGTTCTAAAAATAAAAAATCCTTATCAAAAATTGATAAGGATTGTGTTTTATTAAAATATATAATTTATAATTCTTTAAAAATTGCGTGCATCATACGTTTTTTATCATTGATACTTTCTTCTAAAGAGATCATCGTTTCAGTTCTGCTTACACCATTGATATCATCAATCATATAAATAATGTCTTTTGCGTTGCCTGTGTCTCTTGCTCTAACTTTACAAAAAATATTGTATTTACCTGCTGTTACATAGGCTACAGTTATATTCGGAATTTGACGTAAAGCTTCAATTACTTTTTGTGTCATTGAAGATTTTTCTAGAAAAACACCAACATGAGCAATAAATGAATAGCCCATTTTTTCGTAATTTAAGGTCAATGTAGAGCCTTGAATGATTCCTTCATCTTCCATTTTTTTAACACGTACATGAATAGTTCCTGCAGACACTAATAGCTTTTTTGCAATATCAGTAAAAGGAGTTCTTGCATTTTCAATCAACACATCTAAGATTTGGTGATCAATTTCATCTAAAACAAATTTCTTCATTATTTTTGTATATTATTCAAACAATACAGCAAAAATATGAATTATATTTAAAATAAAAACAAAAACATTAAAAAATATGTATTTTTTTTAAAGATTTACTGAATGCCCGATAAAGTCAGATAAGTCACCTTCCTTTTCTAGCTTTTTCTCTGTAGTAAATTTTCCATCAATAATTTTATCTACATAGAGGTATCCTTTATTGCCATTTTCTATAATATCAAAAAAGTTCTTTTGATTGTTTGGGATCTCAAAATACGACTCATAATTAGTAAAGTCATTTGTCGTTGCAATGTGATAAATCCCTTGTACTATGGCGTAGAAATTAAACTTTCTTGTTTCTTCCCTGTCGTAATCATCAGGATAATGGCCTGCCTCAATCAAGATGGTATTGTATCCTAATTTCTGGAAATTATCCCCTGTTGCTGTTGGGTAAAACTCGTCAGTATATCTACCAATGTGATTCGGAATAACCTTTTGAAGTAATGAATTCATTGCTATAATTACATTCATTGTTTCCTTTCTGCCCTTAGTAAGCATGCGTGTTTTTTCTTCAGATGGCGCTAAAAATGAAATTGTAGCAGGGTTTAGAGTTTCTTCTACTCCGAAAATGGTTCTTTGGTCATGTAGATTAAAACAAAATAGAGGGTTAAATTCATCTAAAACTCGCCTTAGCAACCTGCTTTCTTTAGCTTTTTTAACAACTGCATCTCTATTTAGGTCAACATTATTAGCATTTACGCGCGTATAATTAAAAGATCCATCAGGGTTTAGCATTGGGACGCAAAGCACTGTGCATTCTTTTAGGATTCTTTTATAAATGGCATCATTAGAATGAGCAATGCAGTTAAAAAAATCAAAAATAGCTTTGGTTCCTGTACTCTCGTTTCCATGCATTTGTGTCCAAAGGAGAATTCTTTTTGGTCCAGTTCCAAATCTCACGCTATGAATAGGCGTGTTCTGCTCAGACTCACCGATTACTGAAACTTCTAAATTATCAGATAATTTAGATAAAATCGGAGAAATGTGTTTGTAGTGAATCCATTTTCCGAAAAGAGCAGTTTCTTTTTGGTTCTGATAGTTCGCTGCTAGATTTTCTAAATTGATAATTTCCATTGTAAAATTCCTTCGACAAAAATACAAATTCAACTTGAGCTTCGCTAGTGATTTTTTCACAAAAGTAAATACTTTAAAAATCACATTTGTAACCGGCGTTGTTTCGTTTACAAACCACAATTGTAACTAGATTACATGTACTTAAAATAGATATGTAATTTACGATCAACCTACCTACCCGCAGTATAAGTGATATCTATGATTGCGTTTTAATTGCCTGACACACGGTAATTTAAACGCACTTAACTAAAGTAATGATTTGATATGTTTAGACGTGTTCAAAAAATTACAAAAGTAAACTTTCACAGTATGATATAATAATTTACATTTGTAATGTGTTAAATAATTTACAATGGTAAACAGCAGTGAATTTACAAATAGATTAAAAAAAGTGATGGAATACCATCGTTTAACGGCCTCATTATTCGCAGATAAAATTGCCGTGCAACGATCTAGTATTTCACATATTCTATCTGGAAGAAATAAACCAAGCTTGGATTTTATTTTAAAAGTTACAAGTACTTTTAAAGATGTAGATATATATTGGCTATTAAATGGAAAAGGAACTTTCCCTAAAAAGATTATAGAAACAGGGACTACTTCCTCTCCCCTATTTCAGGAACCAGAAATTGCAAGCACACAACAAACCGAAAAGAAGATACAGCGAATTGTTGTTTTTTATTCTGACGGTACCTTTGATGAATACAAAAAATAAGCCTTTAGAATCTCTTCTAAAGGCTTGTTTTTTTTTATTTTAATGTAAGTAGTAGACTAGTTTAACAATCTGCTCATACCTGTTCTAATAATCTCTATATGCTTATTTCGATTACTAACACCACTCTTCTTTTGGAAATCTACCATTTGACGCATTAAATTGATAGCCGTCTTGTCAAAATTAAATTTTTTAAACTGAACTCCCTTTGCAACCATATCATCCACTAGATTTTGTATTGCTTCAGTATTATTGCTTTTAGATATTTTCTCATAAGCTTTGTTGTACAAAGACTTTATGCTATTATCTCCAGTTAAATACATTCCAGATAATACATTTTTAGCAATGAACACCAATTCACTATCGTCATTTTCCTCAATAAATATTCGAGTTAAAGGTGTGGCGATGATTTTTCGAACATCATCTGGCAATTGTTTAGAAAGTTTTATTGCAGCAGGTTTATCTATGTAATAAATAGCTACCAATGTTTTTCCTAGCACACTGTACGATTTGCTTTTTAACGATTCTTGGAAAATAGGCATTAGCTCTGGCTCTGTCAGCTTCCCTAGAGTTTCAATAGCCGCAGCTCTAACGACTGTCTTTTTATCATTTAATGCAATTTTTTTAAGTTTATCTATAGCAGCCCTTTTTGAGAATTTATTAAATAGATTAATCTGCTCTACTGCTAATTTTCTAATTTTATAAAAAGAGTTGCTCATTGCATTTGCTACAGCATTAAATGCTTTTTTATCTTCTTGCAATTTTGCTATTTCTTCTAAAGCCTTTTTTTTATGACCATAGTAGCTGGCATATTTTAATTGTTTGATGTACTGCTCTTTTGTTTTCGACTCTGTGAAATCAGCTAATAGAGCACCGTCTGCGTTCACTAAAATAATTTCTGGAGTATCTTTATACGAAAACACAAAAGAGGCGTCTTTGCCGTCTACAAAGACTCTTTTTCTAGTTATTTCGCCATTTTCTACAATGTCTATTGTTAATGGAAATTGAAACTCTTTTTCTGTTTGATAAATATTTACGGTTACTTTTCTCTCTAGGGTATTATAATCATAACTCACTTGAATCTTTGGATGCCCGTTTGAAAAATACCATTGATTAAAAAACCAGTTCAAATCTTTCCCAGTTACTTTTTCAAAAGCCAATCGCAATTGATGTACTTCTGCAGATTTGTATTTGTTATCCGTTAAATACATGTTTAAACTAGCAAAGAATGCTTCATCATCAACGTAATTCCGTAACATATGCAATACAACTCCGCCTTTATTATAGCTTACAGCATCAAACATATCTTCTTTGTCTGTATATTGAAAACGGACTAAGTTTTTATCAAAATTTGCATCTTGCTTATATCCATCAATCGTTTCTAACAGATGAGCATCCGCATCAAGCTTCCCATATTTATACTCTCTCCATAAATACTCGCTATAATTTGCAAATGATTCGTTCAACGTTAAATTACTCCAGCTTTCAGCTGTAACCAGATTTCCAAACCAATGATGAAATAATTCGTGTGCTATTGTATTTTCTTGAATGTTCCCATCGATTAATTGACCAGGAACTTGATAGGCTTGCTCTCCATGAATCACCGCCGTTGTATTCTCCATGGCTCCACTTACATAATCTCTACCAATAATCTGACTGTATTTATTCCATGGATATTCAATTCCTGTTATTTTAGAGAAAAAGGCCATCATTTCTGGAGTATTACCAAAAATATCTTTTGCATACGGCACATATTTCTTCTCAACATAATACTCAACCGGAATGTTTTTATAACTATCTTTTACAATCTCAAACTCACCAATTCCCATAAAAAACAA
The DNA here is from genome assembly GCA_913062575.1 of uncultured Flavobacteriaceae bacterium. Classification (GTDB taxonomy): domain Bacteria; phylum Bacteroidota; class Bacteroidia; order Flavobacteriales; family Flavobacteriaceae; genus Polaribacter. Next base: position 23,285 of record CAJXVT010000005.1, read on the forward strand.
GTACGGAGCATGCTTCTTTGTGAAATTCCAGTAATCTGTTCTTGTTCCGTCAGAATTAGTTGTTTGACTTTCTAATTTTCCATTAGAAAGTGTTTTATATTTATCCGGAACGGTGATGTAAATTTCTTGTGATGTTTTTTGATTTGGACTATCGATTGTCGGAAACCAGCAGCTACTTGCTTCTGTTTCTCCTTGGGTCCAAATTTGCGTTGGCTTATTTTTATCAGATCCATCGGCATTGATAAAATACAATCCCTTAGCTTGGGTAATTGCTGCGCTACCTTGCTGTTGTACTTTTTCTGGACGCGCCGTGTATTTAATGTATAAAGTAAAGCTTTCTCCTTTTTTATACTTTTTAGGTAGCTGTATATTTATTTTTGAATTGTCATAGCTAAAAAACTCTAACACTTTATTATTTAAGGAAATACTGTGAATCAACATTGCTTTCGCATCTAGCATCACTTTATCAGTAGTATAGAAATAAGGATTTAAAGTAATCCAAGCTTCCCCTAGCATTTCTTTCTTTATAAAATCGAAAGACACTTTTAGCTTTGTATGCTCTAAAGCATGTGTTTTATCTTTTTCTTTTCTATATATAGATAACGGATCTTTTGTTTGTGCATTTCCTAGGAAAATAAATAATACGCTACATAAAAAAAATATCTTTTGAATCCTCATAATTAATTGCTCTTCTTAAAGTTTCAAATGTAATAAAATTAAGATGCATTGGTGTTAATGGGTCGTTAAAAAGAAAAAGCCCAAATTCAATTAAGAATTTGGGCTTTGAAATTATATGTCAATGTTATTTTTTTTCTGAAAAAATCGCACTGAATTGTTTTAAATCGATACCACTAGAGTCAAACTTTACTTCATTCATCATTTTCATGATATCAGAAGGATTCATATTGTCTCCTAATATTCTAGCAATTCCAACTCCAAATTTACTTGAATATCCATAAGCAATTACTTCATCAATTTCATCTCCATTACCGGTATAAAGTAGATTCACTTTAATACCTTGCTCTGTAAAACGCATTAAGCTTTTGTATTCAGATCCTTTAAAGATTTTATCTAATAATGCTTTTTCTGTTTTCACAGCTTCTCCATTGTCATTATTAAAAGGTAAGGCAACGATATTGATTTTTTTCAATGTATTTAACGTTGCTTTTGTTGCTTCCGAGACATCATCTGTTTTAATTTGCAATATACTTGCTGGTACATCAAAAGTTATAAATCCAGATTTTTCTTGACTTTTAACTAAGTAGCCTTGTAAAGAATCTTCATTACAAGATGTAAATGAGAATGAAACTACTAAGGCGATTATTAATGTTGTTATTTTTTTCATTGAGTTTGTTTTAAATGAATATTTTTTCTAGCAATTTTTTATTCAGAAAATCTGTATTACTTTTTAGACTTCTTACCTTCATTGGTAAACTTATCTGCTAATTTAGATAACTTATTAATGTCAATAACTCCAGTTAAAGATACAATTACAGATTCTGCGTGTCCACCAGTCATTTCACTAACTCCACTTACATACATTAATACTTCACTTACAGTATCTTTGTTTCCATCTGTTTTTACATATATTTTTGCTTTTGACCCTTTGTCTTTAAATCTCATTAACTCTGTTAATTTCGCTTTTTTAACAGCAGTCTTCACCATCGTTTCCATGGTTGCTGCAACCTTAGAGTCGTTTGTTTTAAATACTTTTAATTCATTTAAGTTCTCAACCATAGAAAAGATTTCTGTTACTTCATTATCCTTTCCTTCATCTAGATTGAATTTTTGTAGCAATTGGAATGCATCTTTATTGATGATAAAAGACGACACTTCATCCATATTTTCTAATTTATCAAATATTGATTGTCCAAAACTTAATGCTGGGGTAATTATTAGGGCTATTAATACGATTATTTTTTTCATAATTTCTGTGTTTACTTGGTTTTACTATTATTTTACTTTACTTGGTTTTTAAGATTTTATTTACAGTGTCTTCGTAGACATATAAACTTGCTACTGCTTCAGTCCCCTTATTAAGGGTCGTAGATAGCATTTTTAATGTACTCATCACTTCTGCATATTGGGCTCTGGCTTCTTGTTCTTTTAAATAACCATCACCTATATACACGCTTACTAATAAGGCTACAGACGCTGCTACTGATAACCATTTCCAATTCGTTTTCTTCTTAGGGTTTAATTGGATTGGTTTTGTAGATGTTTCTGATTTGCTAATAGCGAAATAATTAAACATGCTTTCATATTCTTGTAAATGAGTAGCAACATTACCTTCTGAAAAATAGTTTTTTAAGGTTGCTTCTTCTTGCAAAGATGTTTCAGCGTTTTGATATTTCTCTAACAGTTGTTCTATATTAGATAATTCCATAATTGTGATGTTTTATTAGTTCTTCTCTTATTGTTTTTCTTGCTCTTGACAAGGCCACTCTAACGGCTGTTGGTTTTAAGTCTAACATTTTTCCGATCTCTTCAAAATCGTATTCTTCTATGTCTCTTAATTGAATAACCAACTTTTGTTTTTCTGGCAACTTCTCAATTAGCAAATGTACTTGGCTAACACTATCTTGATACTCTAATTTTTTTTCTAAAGGAGTATCTTTTTCTTTATAATTACTATGAACCAATGTTAAATTTGATGCCTGCTTTGATTTTAATCGATCAAAACAATAATTTTTTGTCATGGTCATGGCAAATGCTTCAACATTTTTGTATTGGGCGATCTTCTCTCTGTTTTTCCATAATTTGAAATACAATTCTTGCGTTGCATCTTCTGCTTCTTCAGTAGATACTAGTAGCCTCTTGGCTAAACGAAAGACTTTGTCTTTAAATGGGATAACAGATTTTAAAAAGTCTGATTGATTCATTAGTTAGTTATAGTTATAATTGTAAAAACGTTTAATATTATTGATTCTACACCTTTACGACGACGGATAAATAAATTTGTTACATCAATTTTTTAAATGTACTATAATTCTCTAAATTGCGTTACATAAATATTAGCTTTCTTTAAACCTATACTTGATGAAAACCCTCTATAAATTATTTCTTTCTTTTTTTGTTTTAGTCACCTTTTACAGTTGTACAAAAGAAGACGAAATCCCAATCGATGTTGAAATCAATGATTTTATATGGAAATCGTTGAATGCTTATTATTTAAATCAAGATCTGATTCCAAATTTATCTGATAGACGTTTTAACTCTCAACCAGAATTAAATAATTTCTTAAGGCAATTTTCGACTCCAGAAGATTTATTCACAAGTTTAACTTCTCAAGGCTCAAGTAGCGATAGTAAATCAGTGTTAATTAGTGATAACAATCTAATTATAGAACCAGAGATTAGAACCTCTATAACACATGGAATGGAATATGGTATTATTGCCGAACCAGGAAGCACAGAAAATGTGCTAGGTTATGTTCATTATATTTTACCAAATTCAGACGCCTCTAACCAACCGATTAAAAGAGGTGAGTTTTTTTATGCAGTAGATGACACTCAGTTAACTAGAGATAATTTTAGAACATTACTAGAAGGATCAGATTCTTATGAATTATATATGGCTAGCTTTAACGGTGTAGATGTTGTAGCAGATTCTATACTTGTAAGTACCGTAAAAACCCCTAGAACAATTCCGTTAGCAAAATCAGGGTTTACACATTCACCTATCTTTCTATCAAAGAATATTGTTAGTGGATCAAATAATATTGGTTACCTTTTGTATAACAATGACTTTTCTAGTAATTACATTAACTCTTTAAATACTACTTTTTTACAGTTTAAAACACAGGGAGTTAATCAACTAATACTAGATTTACGCTATAATATTGGAGGTGGTGGTTTTGTAGAAAATATCAATAAAATTTCAAGTATGATTACGGGGCAATTCACAGGGCAACCCTTCTTAAAAGAACGTTGGAATACTAAGGCACAACCTTGGTTTGAAAAGCATCAACCAGATTCATTAATTACCAACTTTACTGATAAAATCAATGCCACCACTTCAATAAACAGCTTAGAATTAACCGATGTTTATATCCTTATGAATGGAAGTTCTTCTAGTATAGAGTTGTTAATTAACAGTTTAAATAGCTATATAAACGTACATATTATTAATAGTGTTGATACGAATGGAAATAATACAGGTTCAATTACCTTATACAATTCAATTGATTATAATTTCTTTGGTAGAAATCTAAATCACACCTATGCACTACAACCAATTGTATTAGAGTTTTTAAATAATGACAACGCTACTTTTAATGATGGATTTACACCTGATATGAGAATTTGTACTCAAGAAGACATCTTAAACTTAGGTGAATTAGGTGAGACTTCAGACCCATTATTAAATGAAGTTCTAAGTTTAGTTAATAACATTCCTCCTTCACCTCCAGTAATTTGCAATCCAAATAATTTTGAATTTTTATTTAGTTCTTTTAATAGACAAAGATTAGTAGACATTGGCATGTTTATTAAAAGGGACTTACCAAATACGAATTAAGATGACAAAAAAGGCTACTTTCTTTTTATTAATAATCTTCACACTAGTTTCTTGTACAAAAATAAAAGTTACTCCTTCAGAAAATTTAGAAGTGAATGATTTTATTTGGAAAGGTTTAAACACCTTCTACTTATGGCAAGGTAATGTAGCAAACTTAACTGATAACCGTTTTTTAAATTCGGATAGCTATCATCAATTTTTAAGCTCAGAACCAAATTCAGTACAGTTTTTTGAAAATTTATTATATCAAAGAGAAACCATAGATAAGTGGTCATGGATTGTTGAGGATTACAATGCTTTAGAAAATTCTTTTCAGGGTATTTCACTGCACAATGGAGTAGAGTTTGGATTGGTCTTTGAAAGAGGAAGTACAACAGATGTTTTTGGCTATGTACGCTATGTATTACCTAATACAGATGCTAGCATCAAAAATGTAAAAAGAGGAATGATTTTTAATGCCGTAAACAACACGAGACTAAACATTAATAATTATCGAAGCTTATTATTCTCAGACAATCTAGATTATTCAATTAATCTTGCTGATTATAATAACGGGAATCCTACATCAAACGGAATGTCAATTTCTTTAACCAAATCAGAATACACTGAGAATCCAGTCTTCATTACTAAAACAATCAATTCGGGAAGCAAAAAAATCGGCTATTTAATGTACAATAGCTTTACAACAAATTTTGATGACGAGCTAAATGCAGCTTTCTTGGTGTTAAAAAATGAGGGAATTACAGATCTAATTATCGATCTAAGATACAACGGTGGTGGCTCTGTTAGAACAGCAGTTTATTTATCAAGTATGATAACTGGACAATTTACCGGGCAATTATTTGCCAAAAAACAATGGAATGATAAAATCAGCATCAGTAACTCCAGTCTAGAAGAAAAATTTACAAATCAAATTAATAATGGTACTATTCAGGAAAGTATCAACAGTTTATCTTTAGATAGAGTCTATTTTATTACAACCAACAGTTCTGCATCCGCATCAGAATTGGTTATTAACGGATTGAATCCTTATATCGATGTCAGAACTATTGGCACAAAAACCCACGGGAAATATGTAGGATCGATTACCTTATATGATTCTCCAAAAATGTATAACAAAGAAAACATCAACCCAAATCATACATGGGCAATGCAACCCATCGTTTTGGAGATTAAAAATAAACTTGGAGAGAATAGCATTGAAGGGTTTACTCCAAATATATTAATAGCCGAAGATTACAGTAATCTTGGTGTTTTAGGAGAAATCTCTGACCCTTTATTAAATAGAGCAGTGACGTACATCACAACAGGATCAAAAGGTCAACAAGCATCAAGAAAAAGTTCGTTTAAAGAGTTTTATAATTCGAAGTTAGCACAGCCTACAAGTAATAATATGTACTTAGAATTTAAATAATCATAAAGTAGACCTTGTAATAAATAGCCTATCGAAATGAATCAACTAAGATTTATTTCTAACCAACACATGAATTGTCCTTGATCTAGATATAAAATCTTTAGAAAAGTGTGTAGGGTGTTTTGAATATGGAGCAAATTGCTCAATCCAAATAGTATCTTTATTTATCACTCTTAGTAAGCCCGGTATTTTCATTTTGTTTCCGCCACGCTGCATTGTAAAGTCAATCCAATATGTTGGTTTGGAGAAATCTATCTTGTATGAAACCGACATTCCGTATCCCATTTGAGAAAAAGAAGCTTTCGTATTACTTGTGAAATTATATTCAACTTGCATTTCTTTGTCCACCCATTTTCCTTTTATACTTAGTTCTTCAGACTGACTAAAGGCATTAAAACTAAATAAGCATGTAATTAATATAAGCGATTGAGCTATTTTTTTCATTTTCTATAATTAAGTATTATTTATCTTTCTCTAAAATATTAGGTCTGAAATCATTCATTAAACTTTCATTTTTAGTCTTTGCATGCTCAAAACCAGATTGCCACCATTTGGTCATCAATTTTTTATCAAAAACTAACGAATTTGTAGTTAGAACTGTTGGTGTGTAATATAAATTCAATTGTACATCATGATGTTTTGCAGATAATTTTCCGATGGTAATATTGTGCCTTTCTACATGTTCTAACATAAAGTCAAACACATCAAACAATAACGAAAACGGGTTTTTAGATTTCATTCTATTAATCTGATTCACCTCCGTTTCTAATATAATAGCATCAACTTCTTTTGCTCCTCGTAAAATGGCTTCTCTAATTGGCACCAGACAACCAAAACCACCATCTGCATATTGACATCCATTTTTTTCTAACAAACTCATAAACGGAATATAATTGCAAGAGGCCCATATCCAATCACAAAAATCAGTGTAACTACATTCACTCAATGTTTTGTACTCAATTCTGTTCGCAGATAAATTTGAAACCGTAATCACCACCTCTTTTTCAGCCTTTAATATTTCTAAAAATATTTCTTCTGTAATATTTTTACGAATTAACTTTCGTAAATTTTTACTTTCTCCAAATGTCTTTCTCCCATTAACAAAATTCCAAAGTGTATTCAGGTGATTAATGGTAATCACTTTTTCGCCGTGTACTTTTTTAACCACAAACGGATTATTACTGAAAATTGTTTTTTGATTTACATTCGTGTATATTTTTTTCAACGATTCAATTCTACCCAATGCCAAATGAGAAACCATTAAACTACCTGTAGAAGTCCCTATCAAAATATCATATTCCTTCTTTTTTTCATTCATCAAGTATTGTGCAACTCCACCAGCAAAAGCCCCCTTGCTTCCACCTCCAGAAATAACCAATGCTTTCTTTTGATACTCCATATTTAATCTTCGTAAATAAATTGATGAGAAATTTAAAAACTATTTGCTTTTAAATCTAGCAATATTGTAAATTAGTCGCACTAAAATATAAAAAATGAAACGAAATCTACTTTTAATTTGCTGTACTTTTATTCTTTTTTCTTGTAAGCAAGAATATATCGTACGAAGTTTTGAATCTGTTAGCATTCAAAAAATTGATATGGATAGCACAAGTATCAGAGCAATTCATGCAATTAGTGAAAGTGAAATGCTTTTTGCAGGGTCTCGTGGAGATATTGGTTTAACAGAAGATAGTGGAAAAACCTGGAGCTTTGACTTTATTACCTATCAAGATTCTATAACACCTCATTTTAGAAGTATAGCAAAAACAACATCAAGTATTTTTGCGTTATCTATTGCAAACCCAGCATTATTATATAAAATAACAAACGGAAATAAAGAAATAGTATACATAGAAAAAGGCGCAAAAGTTTTCTACGATGCGATGACTTTTTTAGATGATAAAACCGGAATTGCTATTGGAGATCCAATAGATGGTTGCACCTCTATTATAATGACCTATGATGGCGGTGACACTTGGAACAAAATTGATTGCTCTAAATTACCAGAAGTTAAAGAAGGAGAAGCATCTTTTGCAGCAAGTAATACAAATATTGCATTTGTAAAAAACACCATTTGGGTGGTAACTGGAGGAACTAGAGCAAGAGTGTTAAAATCTTCTGATAAAGGAAAATCTTGGAAAATTATTGACACCCCTATTATTCAAGGAGATGGACCGCAAGGAATCTATTCTGTAGATTTTTATAATGAGAATATTGGAATTATTATGGGAGGGAATTTTTCTAAACCAGACGATAATAAAGCAAACAAAGCAATCACCACAGATGGTGGTGAAACTTGGACTTTAGTTGCAGATGGTAAAGCACCAAATTATAAAAGTTGTGTACAATACATTCCTGGCACAAAAGGAAAGGAAATTATTGCAGTTGGTAAAACTGGAGTTTCTTTCTCTAATGATGGTGGGTTAACTTGGACAAATATTAGCAAAGATGGTTATTATGCAATTAAATTTGTTGATAATAAAACAGCTTGGTTATCTGGATATAAAAAAATTGGTAAGTTAATTTTAAAATAAAACGATTTAAATGAAGCTAATTATTAGAGTTGCTTTGATTGTTTTATTGGTTATCTCGTGTAAATCAGGTGATGAAATTGAAAATGAATTCTCTTGTAATTCATCTTTTTTCTTAGGAGAAACAAAAACAGTTTTTGACACAAAAAACAAATTCTCTGCTAAAATCCCTAAACACTGGAAAATCAATTTATTTAATGACGAAATGCAGTCATCAATATACTTTGCAGACACTACAAAACAATTAAAAAAAACAGTATTAATTGATATTACACAGCTATCCAAAGCCTATAAATTTGATGAGAAATTTAAGAGATTATTATTTGAAAATGATTCTTTACTGCAACTAAAGAATGTTAAATCAAACAATTATAATTTTAATAAATACCCTGCTTACTACTCTATATCCAAAGGAAAAAAGGGAAAGTTTTCTTATCAAATTATAAACATATTTGTCCAGCAAAACGACAGAAATTCTTTTCACTTAAAAACAGAGGTTTACGGAGAAAAAGCAGTGAGTTCTCGCTTTTGTAAAGCTATCAAATTACTAAAATCAATCACTTTTAATGAATCTGAATAAAGAACACATACTCAATAGATTTATCAGTTATGTAACTGTTGACACAGAATCAGACCCAAATAATCCTGCCTTTCCAAGCACAGAAAAACAATGGGACTTAGCTAATAAGTTAGTGAATGAATTAGAAGAAATAGGTCTATCTGACATTTCCTTAGATGAGAACTGCTATATTATGGCAACAGCACCTAGTAATCTTGATTATAAGGTTCCAACAATTGGTTTTGTAGCCCATATTGATACAAGTCCAGATTTTACTGGAGCAAATGTAAAACCACAAATCCACGAGAATTATGATGGAAAAGACATCATTTTAAATCAAAGAGAAAATATTGTTTTATCTCCAAGTTATTTTGAGGATTTATTACAATATAAAGAACAAACTATAATTACAACAGATGGCACTACTCTTTTAGGTGCAGATGATAAAGCTGGTGTTACGGAGATTGTTTCTGCAATGGAATACCTGATTCAACATCCTGAAATTAAACATGGAGATATCAGAATTTGTTTCACTCCAGATGAAGAAGTAGGTAAAGGTGCACATTTATTTGATGTCGCTAAATTTGGAGCTGAATGGGCGTACACAATGGATGGAAGTCAGGTTGGAGAATTAGAATATGAAAACTTTAATGCAGCAGGCGCAAAAGTTACTATTGAAGGTAAAATTGTGCATCCTGGTTATGCTAAAGGAAAAATGATCAATTCTATGTTAATCGCTAATGAGTTTATTACAAAACTCCCAACAAATGAAGTTCCTGAAAAAACTACTGGCTATGAGGGTTTCTTTCATCTACACGATATGCACGGAACAGTAGAAAAAACTACATTAGAATATATTATTAGAGATCATGATATGGACTTGTTTTTACAACGCAAATCTGATTTTGAAAATATTGCAACGTCAATGAATGAAAAACTAGGGAAAGATTTAATTTCTGTTGTTATTAAAGATCAATACTTTAATATGAAGGAAAAGGTAACTCCAGTGATGCATATTGTAGATATTGCCGAAGAAGCAATGAAAGATATTGGTATTACACCTTTAATTAAGGCCATTCGTGGAGGAACCGATGGTTCTCAATTATCCTACAAAGGTTTGCCATGCCCCAATATTTTTGCTGGAGGACATAATTTTCATGGTAGATATGAATATGTTCCTCTTGAATCAATTTTAAAAGCTACAGAAGTCATTGTTAAAATTGCAGAAAAAGTTGCAGTGAAATTCAAATAACACATTTTTAAACAATTTGTTAGAATTTACTATAAATAACTTAAAAAACCTTTAGTTTACTACATTTGCGTCATAAATAAACAATATTATTATGACCAGTGAAGCTTTAGTTGCCTTATCTCAGAAATACGGTAGTCCGTTATATATATACGACACAGAGAAAATCACCTCTCAGTACAACAGATTGATCAATGCGTTCTCTAAAGTTAAGAGCATAAAGTTAAACTACGCAACAAAGGCTTTGTCTAATATCAATATATTAAAGGTTTTTAATCAGTTAAAAGCAGGTTTAGACACGGTTTCCATACAAGAAGTCCAATTAGGTTTGGCTGCAGGATTTTCTCCACAAGACATCATCTTTACGCCTAACGGAGTTTCTTTAGAGGAGATTGAAGAAGCAGCAAAATTGGACGTGCAAATTAATATAGATAACTTATCCATATTAGAGTTATTTGGACAAAAACATCCAGAAACACCAGTTTGTATACGTATTAATCCACATGTAATGGCTGGTGGAAACAGCAAAATTTCTGTTGGTCATATCGATTCCAAATTCGGTATTTCAATTTATCAAGTTCCGCATATTAAACGAGTGGTAGAAAATACGGGGATGCATATTAACGGAATACATATGCACACAGGTTCTGATATTTTAGATATTGACACCTTCATTAGAGCAACAGAAATCCTATTTGATGTTGCTGCTCAATTTGACAATCTTGATTTTATCGATTTCGGAAGTGGATTTAAAGTACCCTATAAAGAAGGGGACATTTCTACAGATATTGAACAATTAGGGAAACAACTCTCTAAAAGGTTCAATCAATTTTGCAAAGATTATGGTAAAGACCTAACCTTGATGTTTGAACCCGGAAAGTTTTTAGTAAGTGAAGCAGGGTTTTTCTTAGCAAAAGTAAATGTCATAAAACAAACTACATCTACTGTTTTTGCAGGAGTTGATAGTGGGTTTAATCATTTGGTAAGACCAATGATGTATGATTCATATCATCACATCACCAATATATCACAACCAAAAGGAAGAGAACGCTATTACTCTGTTGTCGGGTATATCTGTGAGACAGATACTTTTGGATCTAATAGGCGCATTAGTGAAATTACTGAAGGAGATGTATTGTGTTTTCATAATGCGGGTGCATATTGTTTTTCTATGACGTCAAATTACAATTCTAGGTACAAGCCAGCAGAAGTAATGGTGCATAACGGTGTAGATTACCTAATTAGGCAAAGAGATACATTTGAAGATATTTTAAGAAATCAAGAAAATATTTCCTTTTAACTAACTATTTTTCTTTTACTAGATCAATTATTTTATTAGCAACATAATCAATTTCTTCAATTGTATTATACTTACCTATTCCTATTCTAAAAGAATTCTTTAAGACTAAATCATTTGCTTGTATAGCTTTTATTACTCTTGATGGCTTCGTACTTGTACTTGAACAGGCTGATGTTGTAGAAAACATTACATTGGGTAGTTTCCCTTTTAATACTTCTCCAGAAATAGTTGGGATTGAGATATTCAAATTTCCTGGATGTCTATTTTCAGGACATCCATTTAATTTAATTCCTTCAATTGATGAAAACAATTGATTTTCCATTCTATCACGAAGCATTTTTATATGCCCAAATATACGGTTAGATTCTGAATTTAAAATATCACAAGTTTTCCCAAACCCTACAATTGCAGGTGTATTTATTGTACTAGGCCTAATGCCTTTTTCTTGACCACCTCCAAATAGAATAGGCTTTAATTTTATGTTTGCTTTTTTCCGTACAAAAAGTGCCCCAACTCCTCTAGGTCCATAGATTTTATGTGCAGATATAGAGGCCATATCTATATAGTTAGTATTCATATTTAATTGATACCAACCCAATCCTTGAGTTATATCACAAAAGAATTTTGCTCCTACACTCTTTGAAATTTCTCCAATTTGTTTTATAGGCTGCACAGTACCTATTTCATTATTTGCCAGCATTATAGCAACAACCAATGTTTGTTCTGTAGCAGCTTGTTTTAAATCTTCAGTGTTTATTCTTCCAACAGTATCTACATTTAGTATCGTTACTTTATAGCCTAAACGTCTAATTTCATTGACAGACTGCAAAATTGCTGGGTGTTCTGTTTTTTGGGTAATAATGTGGTTTCTTTTAGATGCATTAGATTTTAAGAGCCCAAAAAGCGCAATATTAATAGCTTCTGTAGCTCCACTTGTAAAAGTTATTTCAGATGGTTTGGCTCCAATTAAATTTGAAACTTGAAATCGCGCATTTTCAACAGCTGAATTTGTTTTCCACCCAGCTTTATGATTTCCATTTCCATAATGCTCTGTGAAATAAGGAAGCATTACAGAAAGTACATCTTGATCCACAGGCGTAGACGCATGCGAATCAAGATAAATTACTTTTTTATTCATCATTTTTACTTTAAAATGATAGTGTTTGAGCTCCTTCTATAATCCAATCTAACATTGGCCCTGCTCCTACTATTACTGCTCCTTTAACAATTTCATCTGCATTTAACCCTCTATGATTAAAACAAGGAGAACAAGTCCAAATTACTCCTCCATTTGATGCAAAGGACTCCAATAATTCATTCAACTTTTTAAAAGGTTGGATATGTGTATAATCATTTGCTCCTTCTCTACTTAATTCTACTCCTTCAGAAGATAAAAATATTCCAACTTCTAAACCTTTAGATATCGCTGCATTTGCAACTGTTAAAGCTACTGTAGAAATATCGCTACTTGAATTTACCGATACTGTTATTACTAATTTCTTTGTGTTTGACATTTTTTAATATTTAATTGTTATTAATTTTTAATTGCTAATATTGAAACACTTTTAATTCCAAATTCTTTAGTTGCACCTTGTGCGCTATCAGAAATAAAAGCATAAGGATTCTCTTTTACTTTTACAATTTCTAAACCTGCATCTTCTATAAGTTGCCTGTATCCATCTATTTGCATTGCACCACCGATGCATGCTGCCCATAAAGTAGCATTACAAGTAATATTCTCTGGTAATTTTATTTCAGTAACAATATCAGAAATTGCTAACCTGCCACCAGCTTTTAAAACTCTTGCTGCTTCATTAAATACTTTTGCTTTTTCGCTAGATAAATTGATAACACCATTACTAATTACGACATCTACGCTACTAGACATTACTGGAAGCTCTTCAATATAACTTTTACGAAATATTACTTGGCTAAAGTCAAATTCATCTCGTAATCTTGATGATTTTTCCAATTGCTCATCCGTCATATCTATACCAATTACTTCACCAGCCTTCCCAACTTTTGTGGCTGCAAAAAATGCATCCATACCCGAGCCGCTACCTAACTCCACTACTACTTCACCTTTTTCTAATTGAGCTAAGTCAAAATAATAACCAACTCCAGAAAAAGATTCAATTGCTTGACTAGGAATTATATCTAAAGTACTTGGAGGATAATGTACTCTTTCGGCTAATTTTCTTCCCATTTCAAAATGGTATTCCACTTCAGGCTCTAAGGCTACTTTTTTGTACATATCCTTCACCCTTATTTCTAAATCTTGTTGATCTACTTTTTTCTTATTTTTTAAAATTGTATTCATATTTTCTTATTTTAATAATTGATTTATATTATGCTCTGTAAGCCATTTTTGTTTATATTCTTTCCATGACAGCTGCTGTTGGGTTACATCATTTATAATCTTTTTCTTGGTGTTTTTTCTAAATATATTTTTAAATATTTTCATGATTGTTCGTTTTACATATTGATAATTTTTGGATGTACTAATCTATTATCACTACAGAAGTAGTAATTTCTAAGAGCTAATAAACTCTAATTGAAACCTATAATTAACTTGTAATTACATGCTTTCTAATCTGGGTTTTGGTTAAATAGTTTGTTGTAAAAAATTGAAGGAATACAGATATCTGTAGTACTCACAAGTAATGCAACTGCAAAAAAAGCACCTCCAAAAATATATCCTTGTAGCATAAAATTGCTGTAAAAAAGATACATAACAGTAGTAACCCAGAAGAATGCAATTCCACAGGCAAACTTTAATTGCTTAGATCTTCTAGGAACTTTGGGTCTTTTTATCACTCTACTAATTAGTAAGTTATATATATAGTCAAAAGGATGGTTTGGAAGCACAATAGTTAAAAATGCAGCAACTAAAACAATTGATAATATTTTTACACTTGCAAAAAACACTCCAAAAAACACAATAGTTGCACATATTTGATATGCAAATCTAATTCCTATAGATAGGTCTGATACCTCTTGATTGGTTTGAGTAAAATATCCTTGCTCACGAATTCTTTTAATTCTAAATGCTGAAATTAATTTTTTATTGGTTTTCATATCACTTAAGGTTTTACTTTTTATTTCACTTGTTTTGATATTACAAATCTAAATTAGACTTATAACTTAATAATTAAAGAATGATGCAATTCTATTAACTATTGTAGTATTCAAAAAACAGGAGTATTTATTCAATTATTAAGCAAACAAATAGGCATATTGTTAAATGATGTTGCATAAGCATTAAACTATGTAACAAGTTAAGGTTAATGCAATTAAGTGAATAATAATATTTTGTATTTTTAGACGAGTTATAAATCATCTAGAAACAAAAAAACAGATTCTATGCATCCTTTTTTAAAAAAAATTGTTGAATCAGGTAACCATCCAAATGATTCAGAAGAAGAAAAAGCAAACAAATCTAACTTAGTTGTACTAGCAATTCCTTTTGCTTTTGCTGGATTAATTTGGGGTATCTTGTATTTTCTCAATGATCTACTAATACCTGCTTCTATTCCTTTTAGTTACGGAATTCTATCTCTTTTAAGCTATTTTCATTTTAGTTATTCTAAAAAATACAAGTTTTACAGAAACAGTCAATTATTTTTAATTCTCATTTTGCCATTTCTGTTACAATTAAGTTTAGGAGGATTTATTCCAAGTAGCGCTGTTATAATGTGGGCGTTTATTGCTCCAGTCGGAGCTTTAGTCTTTTTTAAAGCAGAGCATACCATATATTGGTTTATAAGCTATGCCGGGCTAGTTATTGTTGCTTTTTTTCTAAATGATGTTGTTTCTCATTATTTTGATTGGAATATAAGTAATCAATTTACAAACATTGTTTTTGTATTAAATATCTTGGCTGTGTCTAGTATTATTTATGCAGTGCAATATTACTATGTAAGTAAGCAAACAGAACTGAAAGCATCTTTAGCCAAGCAAGCAGAAAAACTGAAAGAAAGCGATAAATTAAAGTCGCAATTTTTTGCAAATATTTCTCATGAGTTTAGAACACCATTAACATTAATTCTTGGTTTATTAAACAAACAATTAGAAAACCCAAATGAGTTCCCCTTGATACAGGATTCTGAAACCATGAAACGAAATGCAAGTAGATTACTTCAACTGATAAATCAATTATTAGATTTATCAAAAATTGAAGCAGGCGAATTAAAATTAAACATCTCGCATAAAAATATTTTACCAAGCATAAAAAAAACGGTGTTATTGTATGAATCTTTAGGTTATGAAAAGAATTTACAGATTCTGTTTAATGGAAACCCTATTGAAAAAGTTAAAGCTGGTGAGTTAGTTGCTTACTTTGATGAAGAAAAATTACAAAAAGTAATTTCAAACTTAATTTCAAATGCAATTAAGTTTAGCCATAAAAATGCCACAATAGAAGTTGATGTAAAAAATAAAACCCAACAACTTTATATAAGCGTTTCAAATGCTGGAGAAAAAATTTCACCAAAAAACTTGACTTATATTTTTGATAGATTTTATCAAATTGATGGAGAATCTACTAGAGAATATGAAGGAACGGGTATTGGTTTAGCTTTGGTTAAAGATTTAGTTGAATTGCATCATGGTGATGTAAAGGTAAAAAGTACAACAGCTAAAACAACTTTTACTATACGTATTCCTTTAGATAAATCATCTTTCTTTTTAGATAACTTCACCGACAACAGTACTACTGAATCTTTAACTATAGAAACTCCTGAAAAAACGGTTGAAAAGCAAATAACTAATCGACCAAAAGTCTTTGAAGGTGATAATAACAATGTTTTAGAAGTCTTGGTTGTAGAAGATAATACAGATATTAGAAATTACATTTCTGACATACTAAAACCATTCTATAAAATCTCTATAGCTGTTGATGGTAAAGATGGCGTAGAAAAAGCAAATCAATCTATACCAGATTTAATTATTAGTGATGTAATGATGCCTAAAATGAATGGTTATGAATTATGTAAGCAATTAAAAGAGACTGAAAATACCAATCATATTCCAATTATATTACTTACTGCCAAAGCTTCACAGGATAATAAATTAGAAGGCTTACAAACTGGAGCAGATGATTATTTAACAAAGCCATTTGATAAAGAAGAACTTATTATTAGAATTAAAAATCTAATTACTATTAGAGAAAAATTACAAAAAAAATACCAACAAGAATCTTATTTAAAACCAACAGATGTAAAGGTTAATTCCGTACAAGAAAAATTCTTGCAAAAAATTAAAAATATAGTTGAAGAAAATATAGATAATGACCAGTTTAATGTTGAGGATTTAGGAAATCAATTATTTATGAGTAGATCACAAGTTCATAGAAAGCTAAAAGCGTTAACAAATCAATCTGCGACTCATTATATTCGTAATTATCGATTGCATAGAGCTGCAGACTTACTAAAACAAAACTCAGGAAACATAACAGAAATTGCTTACCAAGTTGGGTTTAGTAGTCAAACCTATTTTAGTAAATGTTTTCAAGAATTATTTGGCATGAGTCCAACAGAATATAAATCAAAACAATAATCAGGAATTATATTTCAATACATACAGTAATATCTACTTAAGCTCATTTTCATCGACTAGTCTTTTTTTGAAGTTTCGGTAGTGTATTTTTTTATGTTATAAGTTATACTAATAGTAATTAAAATTGCAAATGGTATTGATATTAAAGTAGAATATAATATTAGTTCATTTTTATTTAAACCAGATGACAATTCACGAACAAAGTATTCTGTAGCACCCGCAGCCCATAATCCAATCGCTGCGCCATTCATACCTATTATATGTCTTACTAGCTTATTTTTTTTTCTTGATTTTATAATCATAGGATACATTCCATATATCATAAAAAACAATGATACTGGGATTAAAAAATGAAAAACACTAATCTTACCATCATTAAAATCATAAATGAATAATGCAGAAATATTTACTATTAATAGAGCTATTGAGAATACATAACCTATTTTTTTATGTTTACCCGTACCTTTTCTAGCTAAAAGAATATATCCTCCAGTAATTAATCCAATAATTGAAAATACTACATGAATTCCTCCAGTAATTGAATGTACCCAATTGTTAATGTCCATAGTTATTTTAGTTTAAATTAATAATCTTTTTATTAGGTCGTGCTACAAATGTATAAATGAAGTTATCATTTTTAATGAATAGATGTTGTAGACACATTAACTCATGTTGTAAGTCTCTTTCTTGCTCCTATTAACATAAGCCTTACTTGAATAATATATGTTAATTTATTTATGAGCATGTAAACAAGTACTGTTTAAGTAACCCCACCAAGCAAAAGTCTAGTAAAATTTTATAGATAGTTTGTAAAAAGATGAAAACCCATTTAAATATATCCAAAAAAAATAACAAAACATTGAGATATCTTAAAAGTGTAAGCGGGTTTTTAAATATATTCATAATAATTCACTTTATGTTTTGTCATATTAAAATAACTTCTACATTTGCAGTGTGAATACTACAAAAACAAATATCATTTCTACTTTAGCTACATCTGTGGCAGGTAGTACTGTACTTGATATTCGCACAATTTCTACAATTACCATTACCCTTTAGGGGTTTCTATTTCACATATCATCTTAGGTTATATTTATTTTTTCGAAAATTCGAAATCAGATAAATAACATTCAACATTATATACATATTAACATTATCATTTTCTAAATGGAAGTTTTAAAATTCGGAGGTTCCTCCGTAGCAAATAGTCAATCAATACGTCAAGTTTTAGAAATCATAAAACAAACTTCTAAAAGAGATACAACCATTGTAGTGGTTTCTGCATTTGGAAAAACAACAGATAAATTATTAAAAACTGCTCAAAATGCTGTTCAGAAATTAGAGTATAATTCACTTTTACAAGAGATTGAAAATCATCACCTTCATATAATTAAAGAATTAATTCCAGTAACAAACCAAAGTGAAGTAATTAGTTATGTAAAAAGAATTTTTAACCACCTTGAAACTTTGTTTGAAGGCTGTAATTTATTGCAAGAACTAACTCCCAAAACATTAGCAACCATTGCTAGTTTTGGTGAGTTGTTGTCTTCTTATGTGATTGCTAAAGCAGCTAAAGAATCCAGCATCTATGCTGCTTACAAAGATAGTAGGGAATTAATTATTGCAAGCGAGCATTTTCAGAATGCACAAGTAAATTTTAAAGCAACGAATAGTAATTGTATTGACTATTTTAACAATGCTAAAGAGCGAGTAACTGTATTGCCAGGTTTTATAGCAAGTACTGAAGATGGTAAAACAACAACTTTAGGTCGTGGTGGTTCTGATTTTTCTGCAGCTATTTATGCGGCTGCTTTAGATGTGAAAGAATTACAAATCTGGACAGATGTTAGTGGAATGTTTACTGCCAATCCGAGTGTGGTAAAACAAGCATTTCCTATTCCACATATTTCCTATCAAGAAGCCATGGAGCTGTCTCATTTTGGAGCAAAAGTGATCTACCCTCCTACGATTCAGCCAGTTTTAGAAAAAGGAATCCCCATTGTGATAAAAAACACCTTTTCTCCTGCGGATGTTGGAACATTAATCACTAAAAAGACAGAACAAAACAAACCCGTGAAGGGAATTACATATATAGAGAATATTTCATTGCTAACACTTGAAGGAAGTGGAATGGTCGGAATTCCGGGGTTTTCAAAACGATTATTTGAAACGCTTTCTTTTCAAGATGTCAACATTGTGTTTATTACACAAGCATCTTCAGAGCATTCTATTTGCATTGGAATTTATAGCGTAGATGTAGAAAAAGCAACGAATACAATCAACCAAACATTTGACACTGAAATCAATCAACATAAAGTAGAACCTGTTATTGTAGAATCTGATTTGGCAATTTTAGCCTTAGTTGGCGATAATATGAAGAATCACCAAGGCCTAAGTGGAAAGATGTTTAGCGCATTAGGGAAAAACAATGTAAATATTAGAGCGATTGCACAAGGAGCTTCAGAAAAAAATATTTCTGCAGTTGTAAATAAAAGTGATGCTAAAAAAGCATTAAACACCTTACATGAGCGTTTTTTTGAAGAAAAGCTAAAGCAATTAAACTTGTTTGTTACAGGTCTTGGTAATGTTGGAGAGCGTTTTCTAGCACAAATAGCTCAACAATCAGACTATTTAAAAGAACAGTTGAAGCTAAATATTCGTGTAGTCGGAATTGCAAACTCTAGAAAGATGTTTGTGAATGAAGAAGGGATCGATTTAGCAAACTGGAAAGAGAATCTAGAACAACGTGGAGAACCGACAACTTTAGATGTGTTTTATCAAAAAGTAGTGTCTTTAAATATGCGGAATAGTGTTTTTGTAGATAATACAGCAAATCAGCAAGTTTCTGAAATGTATGAGCAATATTTACGAAAGAATGTTGGTGTAGTTACTTGTAATAAAATTGCATGTGCTTCAACTTTTGAGAATTATAAAACGTTGAAAAGAGTTTCAAGAAAATTTAATGCCCCCTTTCTATTCGAAACTAATGTTGGTGCAGGGTTACCAATTATTGACACTTTAAAAAACTTAATTGCTTCTGGAGATAGAGTACAGAAAATACAAGCGGTTTTATCAGGAAGTTTAAACTATGTGTTCAATAATTTTAATGAGAGTTCTACTTTTAATGATGTAGTGCAATCAGCTAAAAGAGAAGGATATACAGAACCAGACCCGAAGATTGATTTAAGTGGTGTTGATGTAGCTCGTAAGATTTTAATTTTAGCTAGAGAAAGCGGATTTGAATTGGAATTATCAGATATTGAGAATGATTCTTTTTTACTTCAAAAAAGCTTAAACACTACTAACAATGTTGATTTCTATGCAAGTCTAACTGAATTTGAAGATCATTTTCAAACCATCTATAAAGAAGCTGCAAATAAAGATTGTAAGCTAAAATATGTAGCCGAATTTGTAAACGGAAAAGCAAAAGTTGGCTTGCAGCACATTCCGGCTGATCATCCGTTTTACAATTTAGAAGGAAGTGATAATATTGTATTATTTTTCACAGACAGATATCCTGTTCAACCATTATTAATAAAAGGTGCTGGTGCTGGTGCAGATGTTACAGCATCTGGAATATTTGCTGATGTAATTAGAATCGGAAATAAATAAATTATGGAAGAAATAAAACTTTTTGCTCCAGCAACAATCGCAAATGTCTCCTGCGGATTCGATGTCCTCGGACTGTGTTTAGACAATGTTGGTGATGAAATGATTATCAGAAAAACCAATGAGAAAGGTGTGGAAATAACCAAAATCATTGGACAAGATTTACCCTTAGAAACTAAAAAAAATGTTGCTGGTGTTGCTGTGCTGGCTTTATTAGAAAAAGTAGATGCAACTTGTGGTTTCGAAATTGAAATCCATAAAAACATCAAACCTGGAAGCGGAATTGGAAGTTCAGCTGCAAGTTCAGCTGGCGCTGTATTTGGAGTAAATAAATTACTAGGAGAACCTTTTACTTTACAAGAATTAGTTCATTTTGCAATGGAAGGAGAAAAGCTTGCAAGCGGAA
Source organism: uncultured Flavobacteriaceae bacterium (assembly GCA_913062575.1). Taxonomy (GTDB): domain Bacteria; phylum Bacteroidota; class Bacteroidia; order Flavobacteriales; family Flavobacteriaceae; genus Polaribacter. The sequence continues at coordinate 44,427 of CAJXVT010000005.1, forward strand.
CGGCGCATGCAGATAACGTTGCTCCTGCCCTTTTAGGCGGATTTACATTGGTAAGAAGTTATAGTCCATTAGACATCATCAAAATTGATGCTCCAAAAGAATTATTCGCGACTGTTGTACATCCGCAGATTGAAGTAAAAACTTCAGATGCACGTTCTGTACTAAAACAAACCGTGAGTTTACAACAAACGGTAACACAGTTAGGTAATTTAGGCGGATTAATTAGTGGTTTGTACACCGACAACTACGAATTAATTGGGCGCTCATTACATGACGAAATTGTAGAGCCCTATCGTTCTATTTTGATTCCAGAGTTTGAAATCGCCAAAAAAGCAGCATTAGATGCTGGTGCATTAGGAAGTGGTATTTCAGGTTCTGGACCATCTATTTTTGCATTGAGCAAAGGAAAAGAAACCGCAGAAAAAGTAGGCCAAGCAATGGCTTCAGTATATAATAATATCGCTATAGATTTTGATGTACATGTATCAAAAGTCAATGCAAAGGGAATAAAAGTATTATAAAAAAAACAAAAAAATGAACTATTATAGTTTACATCACAAAGCCCAAAAAGCTTCTTTTAAAGAAGCAGTTATTAACGGATTGGCTCCAGACAAAGGCTTGTACTTTCCGGAAAAGATTACACCATTACCGGCAGGTTTCTTTAAAAACATTGAATATTTTTCTAACGAAGAGATTGCCTTTGAAGTAATCAAGCAATTTATTGGTGATGAAATTCCAGAAAAGAAATTAAAAGAAATTATTGCAGAAACCATCAATTTTGATTTTCCAGTAGTTCCAATTACGGAGAATATTTCAACATTAGAATTGTTTCATGGTCCAACCATGGCTTTTAAAGATGTTGGTGCCCGTTTTATGGCGCGTTGCTTGGGCGAATTCAACAAAGAAAACAGAGAGCAAACAGTATTGGTTGCTACTTCTGGTGATACTGGTGGCGCAGTTGCCAACGGATTTTTAAATGTAAAAGGTGTAGATGTTGTGATTTTATATCCAGATGGAAAAGTAAGTGATATTCAAGAAAAGCAACTAACAACACTGGGGCAAAATATTACAGCCTTAAAAGTAGATGGTGCTTTTGATGATTGTCAAGACATGGTGAAGAATGCATTTCTTGATACCGAGATTAAAAGAACATTAACATCTGCCAACTCTATTAATATTGCTCGTTGGTTGCCACAGATGTTCTATTTCTTTTTTGCTTACAAACAACTAAAAAACAAAGAAAAAGAGTTGGTTTTTTCTGTTCCTAGTGGTAATTTCGGTAATATCTGCGCAGGAATTATGGCTCAGAAATTAGGATTACCCATCAAACATTTTGTGGCAGCTACCAATGTAAATGATACTGTTTTAAATTATTTAAATGATGGTGTGTATACACCGAAACCATCTAAAGCAACTATTTCTAACGCTATGGATGTTGGGAACCCAAGTAATTTTATCAGAATACAAGAGTTATTCAACAATAACATAGCTGAATTGAAAAATAGTTTTTCTTCTTTTTCCTTTACCGATACTGCTACTAAAGAAGCGATAAAAGAGATTCATGCCGCATCTAACTATGTTCCAGACCCTCACGGCGCTGTTGGATATTTAGGCGCAAAAGAATATTTAAAAGAAAATCCAAGCACACAGTGCGTATTCTTAGAAACTGCACATCCTGTAAAGTTTTTAGACGTGGTTGAAGAAACATTAAACGTTAAAGTGGAAATTCCTTCTCAAATTGAATCTGTACTAAATAAAGAGAAAAAGTTTCAGAAGATTAAAACCTATGAAGAATTGAAAGCGTATTTGAATTCATAACTACATGTCAATCCTGGGGAAGATGGAATCCAAACTTAGACTATAGACTAGTTACAAATTTGTATCGAGAACACTTACTTCTCGATACAAATTTCTTTTTTCTAATGAAAACGAAATTCACTCGAAGTGACATTCAATTCTGGTTTGTCATTCCTGCATTGCTAGGAATCCATATTGAGGTTATAAACTATCTACAACAACTAAACACTTTATGGATTTGACCTCATTTGCTTCTCTTAAACATATTATTTACCTTACACGTTCTATTGTAAACTAACTTTAAGAACCTATGAAAAAACAACTTGTCGTACTACTTCTATTTATATTTTGTTGCGTTTCATTTATCAATTGTAAAAATAATGCCCATAAGAAACCGAAGGCTCAAACCCAAGCGAAATTTAATGATGTATATACTTCTCCTTTAGGAAAAAGTTTTACAAAAACGCCCCCTTCACAAAAAACGCTAGAGCAATATGAAAAGGCAAAAAAAGAGTTCACCAGTAACCCAAACAATGAAGAGAACATTATTTGGTATGGTAGAAGAACTGCCTATTTAGCAAAGTATAAAGAAGCAATTGATATTTATTCTGATGGGATTAAAAAGTTTCCAAATAGTCCAAAATTATACAGACATAGAGGGCATCGTTATATTTCTCTTAGAATGTATGACAAAGCCATTGCAGATTATTTAGTTGCAGTTAAACTTATTGATGGTACAGAAAATGAAATAGAACAAGATGGAATGCCGAATGCAAGAAACATTCCTGTAAGTACTTTACATGGAAATATCTGGTATCATCTGGGATTGGCTTATTATTTAAAACACAACTATCAAAAATCATATGAAGCATTCTTAAATTGTAGAAATTCTGGAAATTATGACGACAATATTGTTTCGAGTACACATTGGTTATATATGAATCAACGACGTTTAGGAAATGAAGTTTTGGCTAAACAACTATTAGAACCGATAAAAGAAAAAGCGGATATTATAGAAAACATGAGTTACTACAACTTATGTAAACTCTACAAAAACATCATTCCTTTAGATTCCATTCAAAGACCTAAAGGAGGTACACCATCATTAGATGCTGTAAAATACGGATTAGCTAATTGGTATTTCTACACTAATAAAAAAGTACAAGCTAAAATTATTTTAGAAGAAATAGTAAATAGTAATTCTTGGAATTCATTTGGGTATATCGCTGCAGAAAGTGATTTGATACATTATTACGGATATGCTAAGAGTAAATAATTTAGTTTTCATATTTTGAACTCTAATTTTAAACCTAACAATGCACTCACAAAACGACTGCACAACAAAATGACAGACTTCAATGAAATTTCTAAATTTTTCAAAACTGAATTCCCGTTGAATCAACAAGGGTTAGCAGAATTATTTTCTCTATTTACTGTTCAGAAATACAAAAAAGGCAGCATCTTACTTCAGGCAGAAACCGTAGAAAAGCAGCTTCGCTTTTTAAATAAAGGATTCATTAGAGAATATTATTCTAATGAAGAAAAAGAGATAAATATCAACTTTTATGTGAAATCACAATTTATTTCTGATCTATTGATGTTTAGTCAAAATTCAAAAACGAATAAAAACCAAGAGTGCTTGTCTTCTGTAGAAGTTTTAAGTATTGAAAGACAACCTTTTTTTGAGTTATTAGAAAAATATAAATGCGGAAAATCCTTTGTTGAAACCTCATTTCAAAAATTATTGAAAGAAAAGGGAAAACAGGAGTTCAACCGTGTCACCAAAACTCCAGAAGAGTTATATAAAAACTTATTTATCTATAAACCCGAATGGCTTCAGTCGATACCTCAATATCACATTGCCTCTTACTTAAATATAACACCCGAAACATTAAGTCGAATTAGAAAACGAACTTCTTGATTTGAATCAATGTGCATGAATGCATGTAAACAGATCTTTGTATTCATTTAAAATTAGATACATGTTAAAAATTCATCACATAAGAAATGCAACAATGATTCTGGAAACTGAAAAAGAGGTGATTCTTATTGATCCAATGCTAGGGAATCAAGGAATAATGCCCTCTTTTACTCTTTTCAGACATAAAGCAAGAAAAAACCCTACGGTTCCGCTTCCAGATAATACGAACTTACTATTAGAAAAAGTAACACATTGCCTTATAACGCATCAACATCCAGATCATATTGATAACAAGGCAGTTGCCTTATTAATTAAAAAAAACATTCCCGTTACTTGCGGTGTAAAAGATGAAAAAGCATTTAAAAAAAGAGGATTAAATGTCGTACAATCATTAAAGTACTGGGAGCAACAAGATTTTCTTGGTGGAACGATTGAAGGTATTCCTGCAAAACATGGGTATGGTTTTGTAGCTAAACCAATGGGGAATGTAATTGGGTTTTACCTGAAGTTACCCAATCAAAAATCTATTTACTTGAGTTCTGATACCATTTACACAACAGCAGTAGATACAGTTTTAAAAGAATATAAACCTGATATTAGTGTTTTAGCTACTGGAGCAGCTCAATTTGATCTTTTTAAGCAATTGATTATGAATACTGATGACATACTTAAATTTGTAAAAACCACTTCAGGGAAAGTGATTGCAAACCATATGGAAGCAATAAATCATTGTCCGTTAACTCGTGTCAAGCTAAAAAAGTTGTTGGCAAAAAACAACCTTGCACAGAAAGTTCTAATTCCTGAAGATGGTGAGATGATGGATATGAATTAAGATTTCACAGCCGCTATTGTCATTTAGATAGAAAATAGTATAAGTCTTTCGTTTTACTTTGTTAACTACCTTCAAAGAAAGAACATCTGCCGTTTTTTTTTTGCGGGAGTTAACAGAATGAAACATCTTAAGTGATCAACAGAATATTGATTTGCTTTAAAATTTTGTTAAAGACCATCAAATGTTCAACTTCACAAAAACAATTAATTAGATTCGCAAAAACAAAAAAAACAAAAAAAATGAAAAAACTAATCTTACTTACTGCATTCTCAATAATTAGCATATTAACATCTTATGCTCAAGAAAACAAATTTAACCCTAAAGAATTTGCTCTTAACTATTTTAACGCATTGAATAAGACACAAGCCCCTAATTCTTCAAAAAAAGATCTTGAAGCCTATTTAGACTTACTAACAGATGATGCTGCACTTCAGCATTTACCTTTTGACACCACAGACGTTAGAGAACCTAATGGAAAAGATGGAATTAGAAAAGGGATGGAATACTGGAGAGGGAAAGTAAACAATAGATCATACAAAGCAAAACTTCTTGAAATCAATTATGAACATAATGTAGTTATTATTAAATTTCAAGCTACATATACCGTTGAAGATAAAAAAACAAAAAAAATAATAAGATCAGGAGTACGAAATAACCTAGAAGTACTTGAAATTGAAAACGGCAAAATATCGATTATTAGAAGGTATGGGATAAATTAAAAATTTTATTCTTATTAAGAAACAAAACTAAAGGTTTGTCATTCACAAGAAATGGGGAATCCATACTATAGTTGTGATTTGTTCCAATAACTTCACTACTTTTCAACCTAAAAAAACTAAACCAGTATGAAGTACAAAGAACTCATTACACAAATCTTTGAAAAGATAGAAACTACTAAAAACCAAGGAGAAAAAGCTTCCTACATACCTGAATTGGCTAAGGTAGATTCTGATAATTTTGGTGTTCATATTTCAACCATACATTCAGAACAATTTGGTATAGGAAATTTTCAAGACATCTTTTCTATCCAGAGTATTTCAAAAGTTTTTTCATTGGTGTTGGCTTATAAATTACTCGGAGAAGAATTATGGAATCGATTGGGTGTAGAACCTTCTGGAACAGGATTCAATTCGTTAGTTCAGTTAGAAAATGACAAAGGAATCCCTAGAAATCCTTTTATTAATGCTGGTGCTATTGTGATTGCTGACATACTACTGAGTAAGTTAGAGAATCCAAAAGAAGACTTGTTGGTATTTATTAGAAGTTTATCAACTGACAAAAACGTCAATTACTCCTCTATAATTGCAGCTTCAGAAAAGTCTGTTGGGTATAGAAATATCGCTTTGTGCAATTTTATTAAATCATTTGGAAACATTGAAAATGAACCTGATAAAGTATTGGACTTCTATTTTGATATTTGCTCTTTAGAATCTACCTGTCAACAATTGTCAGAACAGTTTTCGTTTTTAGCCAACAATGGTAAAACTACACATGACAATACACAGATTTTAACCATAAGTCAGTCAAAACGAATAAATGCATTGATGCAAACCTGTGGCTTCTATGACGAATCTGGAGAGTTTGCATTCAAAGTTGGTTTGGCTGGTAAAAGTGGTGTTGGTGGTGGTATTGTAGCCATACACCCAAACCAATATGTAATTACAGTTTGGAGTCCAAAATTAAATGCAAAAGGGAATTCTTATAAAGGAATGGAGTTTTTAGAAGCATTTACTACAGCAACACAACAATCTATATTTTAAAAACCAAACAGCCGTTTTATTCCCAAATAATTTATTATTTTCGAATATCTTAAAACGAATAAATGAAAGTATGTATTGCAGAGAAACCAAGTGTTGCAAGAGAGATTGCTAATATTCTGGGTGCCAATACAAAACGAGATGGGTATTATGAAGGAAACGGTTATGCGGTTACTTACACCTTCGGTCATTTATGTACATTACTAGAACCTAAAGACTACAAACCACATTGGAAAAGTTGGGATTTGAACAATTTACCCATGCTTCCAGAAAAATTCGAAACTAAAGTTACGAGCAATGATGGAATTCAAAAACAATTCAACATTGTAAAATCCTTATTCAATAAAGCAACAGTTGTGATCAATTGTGGGGATGCTGGACAAGAAGGAGAATTGATTCAGCGTTGGGTGATTAATCAATGTAATTATACAGGAGAAGTACAACGTTTGTGGATTTCTTCACTTACAGAAGAAGCTATTAAAGAAGGTTTTAAAAACTTACAGACTTCAGAAAAATATGATAACCTCTATTATGCAGGCTTTTCTAGAGCCATTGGAGATTGGTTATTAGGATTGAATGCTACGCGCTTGTACACCGTTAAATTCGGTGGGTACAAGCAAGTACTGTCTGTAGGGAGAGTGCAAACTCCTACTCTAGCCATGTTGGTGAATCGTTTTAAAGAAATTGAAAATTTTAAGCCACAACCATATTGGGAATTGCAGACTACGTATAGAAATACCAATTTCAATTACGAAGATGGTCGCTTCTTAAAAAAAGAAGATGGTGAGGTCTTAGCTAATAAAGTAAAGGAATCTGATTTTGAGATAGTTTCTGTCACCAAAAAGAAAGGAAAAGAATACGCACCCAAATTATTTGACTTAACAGGATTGCAAGTGTATTGTAATAATAAGTTTGGTTTCTCTGCGGATGAAACCTTAAAAATGGTGCAGAAGTTATATGAGATGAAAGTAGTTACTTATCCAAGAGTTGATACTGCTTTTTTGCCGAATGATGTCTACCCTAAAATTGCAGGGATATTAGGTAAACTAACAAATTATAGCAAACTAACACAACCTTTATTAGGAAGTAAGATAAAGAAATCGAAACGTGTTTTTGATGATAAGAAAGTAACAGATCACCACGCTATCATTCCGACTGGAATACAAACACAATTGCAATACAATCAGCAACAAGTGTATGATATCATTACAAGAAGGTTTATTGGTGTATTTTATCCAGATTCTGATGTTTCCAATACTTCTGTAATTGGTAAAGCGGCAGATGTGCCTTTTAAAACAACTGGAAAAGAGATAATCACCAAAGGTTGGCGTGTTGCTTTCGAAACCGAGGAAAGTGCCGTTAAAAAAGAACTTACAGAACAAATGACATTGCCTTCTTTTGAAAAAGGGGAAAAAGGGCCACACGAACCTTCCTTCTTAGAAAAAGAAACCAAACCACCACGTAATTTCACAGAAGCAAGTTTATTGCGCGCTATGGAAACTGCGGGTAAGCAGGTGGATGATGATGAAATGCGTGAGTTAATGAAGGAAAACGGAATTGGAAGACCTTCTACGCGTGCAAGTATTATTGAAACCTTATTTAGAAGAAAATACATAGAACGTAAAAAGAAGTTGGTTCTGCCAACATCTACAGGAATACAATTGATTGACTTAATTGACAACGAACTCTTAAAATCTGCCGAATTAACTGGGCGTTGGGAAAAACGCTTGAAAGAAATTGAACGTGGAGAATTCAATGCTGGTACTTTCATCAAAAACATGAAGGCTATGGTAGATGAATTGGTCTATGAAGTGCGTTCTAACACATCTAAAGTGAGAATTTCTCATGAAACTGTCATTGCGAGTGAATCGAAGCAATCTGTAAAATCAAAGCCAAAATCGAAAAAAGAAGTCGCTGGGAAAGCTTGTCCTAAATGCAAAAATGGAAACTTACTAAAAGGTTCATCTGCATTTGGATGTTCTGAATATAATAAAACTTGTGATTTTATCATGCCTTTTGAATTTTTAGGAAAGAAGATTTCAGAGAATCAATTGATTCGTTTATTGGATAAGAACTCTACAACCAATTTAAAAGGATTCACTACAGAAACTGGAAAAGTTGAAGGTTTGGTTCGTTTTGATTCGAATTTTAAATTCAAACTAGAGCCTAAACAAACTACCACAACAAGCACAACCGTAAATTCTTCACAATCAGACATCATCACCTGTCCAAAATGCAAAAAAGGAATAGTTTTAAAAGGAAAAACAGCCTATGGTTGTTCTGAATATAAATCTGGTTGCGACTTCGTGTTTACCTTTGAGAATATCAAAAAAATCGCCAATGGAAAACCATTGACGAAAGATCTTGTATTGAAAATTATAAGTACTTAGATTATTCTTTAAACAACTGAATTGTATAGTCTAACAAACTAGTATCACCTACTTTTCCGTGACCAGGAATCACTGTTTTTATATTTGGAAATGTCGTTTTAACGTTGGTTACAGTTGTAGACCAAGCTGACACATTTGCATCTTCTAAGTTTCCTTTACTTGCTTTTAACGATTTGAGCATACAACCTCCATACAGCACCTTTTCATCTTCAACATAACTTACAGTATTGTCTTTGGTATGCCCTTCTCCTAAAAACTGAGTAATTACTTTATGAGAACCCAATGCAAGTGTTAGTTTGCCATCAAATCCATTTTGCGGAAGTGTACGGTTTTTGGCTTTTGCCAATGTTATGGTTAAATTATTAGCATAAGATGAAATTCCTTGCTCATGAAATGCATTCAAGCCCCCCAAGCAATCTTTATGAAAATGGTTTACCACTACTCCACTAACTTCAGCTTTTTTCTTGGTTGTAATCCAATCAATTAGTTCTTTAGAAACGGTATCGCTTGTAGGTGTATCAAATACTAATGCTTTATTATCTGTAATATAAATCATTCCATTACAACCAACATTTCCGAAATCTTGGGTTTGCAAATAGGTTTTATGCTTAAAAATTGTTGGTGTTATTTGTTCAATAACTAAGGTTTCTGTTTTGTAAACAATATTGTTTTTCTTTTCTATGGTGCAGCTTTGTAGTACAATTAGTACAAAGACTACAAGTGTTTTTATGGCAATTTTCATGTGCAATTTTAAGATTTAATAGTATCTAAATACAAGTTTTCTACTTTGGTTCTAGCCCAAGGTGTTCTTCTTAAGAATTTTAAACTCGATTTCATGGTTGGATTGTTCTTAAAACAGTTGACATTGATGATTTCTCCCATTTCTTGCCAACCATATTCTTTGTGTAAATATTCTAAAATATCTACAAGTTTTATGCCATGTAAAGGACTGTTAGGCTGTTCTAAACTCATTAATTGTGAAGTAAAATTAGATTCATTTTTTACAAATGTACTGCTATTAAAAAAAATACAATCTAAAAACCTTAGCTGAATTCATTTTGTTGCATCACCTCCAAAAAACTTTTTTTATAGCTTCTTCCAATCGGAATTTCTAAGCGGTCAATTTCTACATCATATGTAGTATATGCAGTTATTCTATCTAGTGCTACAATAAAAGATTTATGGACTCTTAAGAACCGGCCTGACTGTAAATTCTTTTCAAAATTACCAATAGATTGTTTGGTTAGAATCTGTTTATCTTTCAACACAATTTTCACATAATCTTTCAGCCCTTCAACATATAAAATGTCATCTAAAAATAACTTTATGTTTTTTCTATCAGCTCTTACAATCATAAATTGTTGCTGTTCTACCAAAGTATCTTTGTGAATTTGACTGCTTTTTTTATCAATAAACTTATCAATAGACTGCATAAAACGCTCAAAAGAAATGGGTTTTACCAAATAATCTAAAATATTTAAATCAAACCCTTGAACAGCAAAGTTTCTATAGGCTGTTGTAATAATTATTTCGGGTTTATTCTTTAAGGATTTAATAAATTCTAAACCGTTAAAATCTGGCATTTCAATATCTATAAATAACAAATCTGCTTCTGTGTTTTTATACTGCACAAATGCTTCTATTGAATCTGTATAACTACCAACAACTTTAAAATTTTGGAGTTTTAATAAATGGTCTTCAATAACTTCTATAGCTAAAGGCTCGTCATCAACAATAAAACAGTTATAGGTTTTCATTTGTAAGGTTTAAAGACAATCTGGTTTCATAAAAATACGCATTATCTTCAATTGTTAGTGAATATTGCTCTTTGTATAATAAATTTAAGCGTTTTTTAATGTTCTGCAAGCCAATACCTGTATGAGCTTTCTTTTTAGATTTTACAGATTTACTGTTTTTTACAAAAAAGTGAATTCCGTTTTCAAATGATCGAATACTAATAGTTATCCAAAAAACTCCTTCCTCATTTTTACCACCATGTTTAAAACAGTTCTCTACAAATGGTAATAATAGTAATGGAGCTGTTTTGATAGTGTCACTAAAAGTATCAACTTGTAAATCTAGTTGCAAGTGTTTATCGTATCGAAGCTTCTCTAGTGCAATATAATTGCTAACCAATTGTATTTCTTGATTAAAAGGTACTTCTTTCTCACCGGTTTGATACACCAAGTATTCTAGTAAATGTGATAGTTTTAAAATTCCTTCTGTGGTTTTATCAGATTTTTTTAAAGACAAGCTATAGATATTATTCAATGTATTGAATAAGAAATGTGGATGCAACTGTTTTTTTAACAACTCAACATTTAAAGACTGTTTTTCTTGAACCAATTTTTCATTAATGATTCGCTGTTGCCTCCAGTCTGTAATGATATGAATACAAACAATCAAGCCTATTACTGAATAATCTCTAGTCACATTTTTCAATACCTTTCCTATTGGCATTTCATACATACGACCACTATTTAAATAATTCACTGTTTCTAACCATTGTACTCTTCCAAAAAGGATGACTACTCCAATTGCAATGATGATTACAATAAATAAGAACATTCTATTCTTACGTAATACTTTTGGAATTGCGTAGCCAATTAGAAAGTAAGCTGGCAATAGTAACAAAGGAAGTGACAATAAGATAGCACGAATCATATTTCTGTGCTCTACTCCATCTAAATGAGGTAGATTAACAGCATATTCTGAAGTAATATATAGTACCCAAAACAGCACATGATAAAAAAGCTGTTGTAAGTTGTTTTTTGAAAGAGGGCTCATTTATTTTTTCTTTTAGTAAATATCTATAAAAATATATGGAACTCAAAACTTTGTAGAGCAACAGTAACTTTGAGTAGAGCAATAACATCTAAACCGCTATTTAACAAGTTATACAAGCGCTGTACAACGTTGCTATACAGAATTGTACCGTTTGTCTACTTTTCAAAAATCGCATGTATTAATTGAATAGTTTTGAAATCTATTGTTTAACTTAAATTTTATATTATGAAAAAACACATTGTATTATTCGGTCTTATTGCGGTTTTATTTTTAGTAGCTTTTACTACAAATAAAGAAGAACAAAACAGCACAGTAATAGAAAACGCAACTGTAACAATTGGTGGCGCCTATTTAACATTTGCAGGAGAATTTGGTGGAGAAATCACTCTCAAAAAAATGAGTGCAACTAATAAATTAGGAGTTGCTGGTTGTGCTACTGGTTCTTTGATTACAAAGTTTACCGTAAAAATTAAGCGCCAACATAAAAGAGTTCAAACGATTAAAGGAACTTCTTACCTATTGAATAAACAGTTAAAATCTGTATTGAAAGAGTTAGAAATTGGTGATACTTTTGAATTTATTAAGGTGAGAGCTCAACTTCCAACTGGAGGAAATGTTGATGTTGTCTGTAGAAAATTTAGGGTAATCCCATAATCTTCACTTCAGAAAAAATAAAACCCGATGAATCATTTTCATCGGGTTTAAAATCTCTATATAAGTTAAATCTATTTTTCGTCTAAATTTGGCAATGTAAAGTGAGAGAAAATGCTTGTCTTTTCCATCATTTGCTCTATTTCGTCTGACTTTCTAGGAGCATCGGCAGATAAATTTACGGGACCATTCTTAGTTACTAAAATATCGTCTTCAATTCTAACGGCAATTCCCCACCATTTCTTGTCACATTTACTTCCTTCTGGAATGTAAATTCCTGGTTCCATACTTAACACCATGTTTTCAGCAAACGTAGTATAATTCCCTGGGTCATGTACATCTAAACCAATATGATGACTTGTTCCATGAGCCCAATACATGTGTCTTTCATCAACAGATTTAATGATTCCTAATTTCACCAAACCTTCGTTTACAATTTTACGAGCAGTTTGACCTGGAGTTCTAATTTTTCCTCCAATAACATACTGTGCGATTCCGGCTTCTTGTGCTTTATACACCAAATCGTAAATCTGTTTTTGTTCTTTTGTGAATTTTCCATTTGCAGGAATTGTACGTGTAACATCGGCAGTATAACCACGATATTCAGCTCCTAAATCCATTAAAACTAATTCTTTTCCTAATTTCATTTTATTGTTTTCTACATAATGTAAAATACAACCATTATTTCCAGCTCCTACAATAGAAGGATATCCTTCATATTCTGCACCATATTTCTTATACACAAACTCATGTACTCCTTGTACTTCAGTTTCTGACATTCCTGGATGCATTGCTTTCATAATTTCTACTTGTCCCATTGCAGAAATACGAACCGCTTTTTTCAATAACTTAAGCTCTTCTTTAGTCTTCACTTCTCTTAAAGAAGCCATCAAACCACGAACTGCTCTTATATCAATATTAGAAGCTATCTTAATGTTATTGTCTGAAACAGGAATTTTATCTGTACTTGTTTTGTAAGAAACTTTTTCTTTAAACTGCTGTATCAAGCTATATAAATCTGCCTTATCTCTTTTATTGTCTCTAACATCATTATTAAAATCTGTAAAGATTATTTTATCAAACTTTGTGAAGTCAATAGATAAGTTTACAAACTCTTCTCCATTAAAAACGTTTTTAAATCCTAATTCTTTTTGAGCACCTTCTACCCCAAGTCTATAACCATTCCACATTTCTGCTCTAGCATCTTTCTTTTGAAGATAAAACAGTTCTTTATAATCCCCTTTCTCTGAAGACTGATTTTCTGAGAAAATTAAAATAACGGCATTTGGTTCTTTATACCCTGTTAAATAATAGAAGTTTGGATCTTGATGATATACATAATCTACATCATTTGCTCTATTTCTAGATGCATTTGCAAAGAATACAGCAACTGAATTTTTTGGCATTTTTGCTCTTAAGGCATCTCTTCTTTCTTTATGAAACTCTTTAGATAAGAAGTCTTTTGGCTGATCTTTTCCTTGAGAAAAGCTAACTGTAGCAGCAAATAAGAAGCATGCTAACACTATTTTTTTAGTAAACATTTAAGTGTTTTTTTTAAAATTGAAAACCAAATGTACAGTTATTTAAAATATGCGGGTTAATATTAACAAAATATTAGGGAATAATTGCCCAATGATTATTAATTAATCGTTGCAGGTAATTCTACATTTTTCAATACATTTGAAAAAAAAAATACATAGAACAACTTAATAGATTTATACTACAATGAAAAATACTGCATTAACACACGTACACGAAGCTTTGGGTGCTAAGATTGTTCCTTTTGCTGGTTATAATATGCCTGTTTCTTATGAAGGAATTAATGCTGAACATGAAACCGTAAGAAAGGCTGTTGGAGTTTTTGATGTGAGTCATATGGGAGAGTTTTTAGTAGAAGGTGAGCATGCGTTGGCTTTAATTCAGAAAGTCACTTCTAATGATGCTTCTAAATTAGCTATTGGAGATGCTCAATATAGCTGTTTCCCTAATGAAACAAACGGAATTGTAGATGATTTAATTTGTTACAGAATCAAAGAAAACACCTATATGTTAGTAGTAAATGCTTCTAATATTGATAAAGATTGGAACTGGATTTCTAAATACAATGAAGAATTTGGAGCAGAATTAAGAAATGTTTCTGATGACTATTCTTTATTAGCTATTCAAGGACCAAAAGCTGTTGAAGCGATGCAAGCCTTAACTTCTGTAGATTTATCTACAATTAAGTTTTACTCTTTCCAAGTTGCTGATTTTGCTGGTATGGATAATGTAATTGTTTCTGCAACTGGGTATACTGGTTCTGGAGGATTTGAAGTATATGTAAAAAATGAAGATGCTGAAGCACTTTGGAATAAGGTTTTTGAAGCTGGTGCAGCATTCGGAATTAAACCAATTGGGTTAGCAGCTAGAGATACTTTACGTTTAGAAATGGGATATTGCTTATATGGTAATGATATTAACGATACTACGTCTCCTATTGAAGCTGGCTTAGGCTGGATTACTAAATTTTCAAAAGAATTTGTGAATTCTGATAATTTATTGGCGCAGAAAGAAAACGGAATTACACGCAGGTTGGTTGCTTTTGAATTGACAGAACGCGGAATACCAAGACAAGGATATGATATTATAGATGCTGAAGGAAACGTTATTGGGGCAGTTACTTCTGGTACAATGAGTCCGTCTTTAGGAAAAGGAATTGGAATGGGCTATGTAAATAGACCTCATACAAAAAGAGATACAGAGATCTTTATTCAAGTGCGTAAAAAAGCAATTCCTGCTGTGGTAGTGAAGTTGCCTTTTTATAAAGGATAAGATCTATTAATACTAATAAAAAAAGAGGGAGTTTTCACTTCCTCTTTTTTTTTCTCTTTACTATATCAGCGTAGCTGTCTTTTATCTCTTATCAAAAAAAGAGATTATTTTCTGAATTTATTTCTGCGGATCATTCTTTTTAGACTTTTCTTCAAGTCGTTTACAGCATCATAGACCATTTGTTCGTTTGTTGGAAACTGAATTCCTCTTCGCTTAATCATGTCTTTAAACTTTCCTGTTAAAGCTCTTTTGTCTCCTCTGTAGTTTGCATATACATGTTCAAATACATAACCGCTTCTTACAGGAAAAGATTTTAATAATTGTTGGGTGTTAAAGTTTACATATCTAACCTGACCTACTACTTCAGCAGATTTGTATTGTATAAACTGATTTAGTCTACAACGAACATTAATCATATTATCAACTTTTACTTTTTTTCCATTACTATCAACAACTTCTTTACCGTTTTTATCTACTTTATATTTCCAGCCGTCTTTTATCGTTCTTTCTTTTATAAATTCTTTTTCTTTTATACGTTCTGGTGTTATTCGGATACTTTTCAGTGTAAGTTCTAGCCCAAAATCGTATCTAGTGTTTTTATCTGATTTACTGTGATATACAGTCCATAAATCATCAAAACCATAGGTGTCAAAGTCTAATAAGTCTCTTGCCAATTGCTTCGGAATGATTTTTCTTGTTCTATTTTTCATAGAAACCAATACATAATCGGTTCCTTTAGCGTGGGCCTCTTGAATTAAATTTCTTGTGTCTTTATAATTAGGGCTTAACTTCTCTATAAAAGTTAAGTCGTCAAATATTCTTCTGAACTCTAATTTATTTGCGGTAGTAATCGTAGCAGTTGCAGTTGCATATAACAGTTTTGTCAATTCATTTTTAGAAGCAATAATCTCTGAAGTATAGTTTTTAAAATCAAATCGAGCTTCTAACCCACTATTTGCATTTCGTAACGGCAATAGAGGTTTGATCATTTCTTGTCTATTATCCAATCTTAAATAGATATTGTAAATATCTTCGATGGATGCTGCATTTCCATCTCTCTTCAAGAAATCTATCCTTGCCAAATCTCGTTGGGTTGCTTTTCTAAAGGTTTGTTCCAACATCGGAATATAAGGTTGGTTTCCTTTTCTAGTTTTACTCTTTCTAAGGTTTTCTACCGCTAGGTTGATTGCTGTATCATAATCTCCAGAGTTGATTGCCTTTTGAGTAGTTTTTACACTGCTACAAGCTGATATTAACAAAAAAAGTAAAGCGTAAAAAGTAATTTTTTTCATAATGGTATAATTTATAGCAAATCTTATTTACAATTAAAGTGCCATAGTTGTTGGTTGAGACAAATTAAGTGGGAAATGTTAAATTTTGCTGCAAATTTAGAACAATTCTGGCTTCTTGCCTAAAACATCTTTATAGAAAGATGTAAAGTATTCAAAATCTTTTTCTTTATCATCAGTTGTATAATAAGGTTCAGAAATTTTTACTTCCTTTTTGCCAAAATCCAACGTAGCCATAACAACAGGTACATTTGCTCCTTTGGCGATGTAATAAAAGCCAGTCTTCCATTTCTCAACTTTCTTTCTGGTTCCTTCTGGAGATAAAGCCAATATAAATTCATCTCTTTCTTTGAAAACGTCTACAATAGCGTCTACCAAATTATTGTTCTTAGTTCTATCAACTGGAGTTCCCCCTAGGCTTTTAAAGATAAATCCAAATGGTCCTTTAAATAGCGAATCTTTACCAATAAAATTGATTCTAACCCCAGAGGTATTACGTGCTAAAATTCCGATTGGAAAATCCTGCCAACTTGTGTGTGGTGCCGCTATTACAACATATTTTTTAATGTCTTTCGGGAAATCGTTCACCAATTTCCAGCCCATTAAATGCTTAAATATAAATTTTGAAATCATTTTTAAAAATTATACTCAATGATACGGATTTCCTCATTAAAAACAAATCATTTTGTAGTATCTTGCTGTATATTATGATAAATTATAAACGCTTCGTTTACAATTATAAAGAATAAATTTTTTTAAAAAATATGGAAATTATCACTCAAGCCTTTATATTATTAGTTGGTTCTGCAATAGGTTTCTTTGTTGGAAAACACTTTTCTAAACTAAAATTTGAAAAAGAAGCATCTACTTTAGAAGAAAGACAACGTTTAGCAATTGAACAAAAAACGGAGTTAGAGAATAAGCTACTCAATGCTTCTGATGAAAAAGAAGACATCAGAAAAGAGAAAGAGTTGTTGGTTATTGAAAACACCAAGTATGCATCTGAATTAGAGAACTTAAAAGAGAAACTTACAGAAAACAAGCAAGAAGTAGAAAAATTACAAGAGAAGTTTACCAAAGAATTTGAAAATTTAGCCAATAAAATACTGGAAGAAAAGTCGACCAAGTTTACTGCACAGAATAAAGAAAACATGCAAACGATTTTAAATCCACTGCAAGAGAAAATCAAATTATTTGAAGATAAAGTTGATAAAACTCATAAAGAAAGTATTGATTATCACGCTGCTTTACGTCAACAAATCTTAGGTTTAAAAGAGATGAACTTACAAATGAGTAAGGAAACCATCAACCTAACAAAAGCCTTAAAAGGCGATAGTAAGACGCAAGGAAACTGGGGCGAATTAGTGTTAGAGCGAGTTCTTGAAAAATCTGGTTTAGAGAAAGATAGAGAGTATCATGTGCAGCAAAGCTTCACTACAGAAGAAGGTGCAAGAGTGTTACCAGATGTAGTGATTAATTTGCCTGACAATAAGAAAATGATTGTCGATTCGAAAGTTTCATTAACTGCCTATGAGCAATTTGTAAACTCAGAAGATGAAAAGGAAAAAGAGCGTTTCTTAAAAGAACATGTTGCTTCTTTAAAACGACATGTAGATCAATTGAGTGCTAAAAAATATGAAGACTTATACAAAATTGATTCTCCAGATTTTGTACTATTATTTGTACCAATTGAACCAGCATTTGCCATTGCTTTAAATTCTGATAACACCTTATATAATAAGGCTTTTGAGAAAAACATTGTAATCGTTACTCCTACAACATTATTAGCTACGCTTAGAACTATTGATTCTATGTGGAATAATGAGAAACAACAACGTAATGCAATAGAAATTGCTAGACAGGCTGGTGCTTTGTATGATAAGTTTGATGGATTGTTAGCTGACTTAATCGGAATTGGTAAAAAAATTGATGCTTCTAAAGCAGATTATAATGCTGCTATGAACAAATTAGTTGATGGAAAAGGAAACCTAATTACTAGTGTAGAAAAAATCAAGAAATTAGGTGCTAAAGCAAAGAAATCTTTACCAGAAGCCATTATAAAACGTGCAGAAGATGAGTAAATCATTTAAAAAAGCCAAAGACTCACACATCACAATTTCTGAGTTAATGTTACCTTCTCATTCTAATTTTAGTGGTAAGATTCATGGTGGGTATATTTTAAATTTAATGGATCAAATTGCTTTTGCTTGTGCTTCTAAACATTCTAGGAATTACTGTGTTACTGCATCTGTAAATAAAGTCAATTTTTTAAACCCTATTGATGTTGGAAACCTTGTTACTTTAAAAGCTTCAGTAAACTACACAGGCAAAACCTCTATGGTTATTGGTGTTCGAGTGGAATCTGAAAATATTCAAACAGGAGAAATCAAACATTGTAATTCTTCTTACTTTACAATGGTTGCAAAGAATGAACTAGGGAACAATGCGCTGGTTCCTGGTTTAATTTTGGATACCGAAGATAGTATTAGACGTTTTTCTAGAAGTATTCAGCAACAACAAGAAGCAAGAAGTAGATCAAATTCATTTAAACGATCTGAATTCAAAATCAAAGATTACTTACAACTACTAGATAATCATAACGCAAAGGTTGAATTTTAAAGCCTATTTTAATTTCTTTACCAACTCCCCAACAGTTAATCCTTGAACAATTATTGAGAATATCACAACGATATAGGTAATTACCAAGAACAAGTCTCTGTGCATGTCATTAGTCAATCCTAAAGCCAAGGCAATGGAGATTCCACCACGTAAGCCTCCCCAAGTCATAATTATATTTGTATTAGGCACAAAGTCCAGTTTCTTTTTAAAAATATTAATAGGCACTAACAAGGATAAAAAACGACAAGCTAATACGAGTGGGATAGCAATTAGTCCAGCAATGATATAATCTCCTTCTATAACCAATACCAACATTTCCATACCAATCATTACAAATAAGATGGCATTTAATAAAATATCTATCAATTCCCAAAATTTATCTACATAACGCTCTGTTGTTTTTGACATAGCTGTATCTCTAACCGTATCATTTCCTACAATCAATCCCGCAGTTACCATGGCCAACGGCGCAGATAAATGTAATTTCTGGGCCAACACCGTCCCTCCCATTACAGCAGCCAATGTTATAATTACTTCAATATCATAATCATCAATAGATTTTAATAACCTGTATGTTATCCATCCTAAAATAGCTCCTAATAAAATTCCTCCAAGCACTTCTTTTCCAAATAATTGAACGATATCCATTACAGCAACATTTTCTGTTCCAAAAGAAGCAATCTGAAATATAGTTAAGAAGACTACTACTCCAACACCATCATTAAATAAAGACTCTCCAACAATTTTAGTTTCTAATTTCTTTGGCACATTTGCTTTCTTTAAAATTCCCAATACGGCAATTGGATCTGTTGGAGAAATTAATGCTCCAAACAACAAGCAATAAATAAATTCAATTGGCATTCCAACTAGCAGTAATACATAATACATGGCGATTCCCACTAAGAATGTTGATGTTAGCACACCAACTGTAGAGAACATTAATACTGGCCATTTTTGAATTTTTAATTGGTTAAAATTTGTATGTAAAGCTCCTGCAAACAACAAGAAACTTAGCATTTCTTCCAATAATAATTCTTTGAAATTTATCTTTGAAATAATCTCTTTTTCGAAATTCAATAACGTTGGATCGAAATAACTTAAGGCAATTACAATAAGTGTAAAAACAATGGTGATTACCATCAACCCAATGGTGTTTGGGAGTTTTAAAAACCGAACATTGATGTAGCCAAAAATCCCTGATAATAAAATAAGTATTGTTGCAATAAGATAAGCGTCCATAGATTTTATTTAAAGATGCACCGAAGATATAAAACAATCAATTGTTCTTCACTAGAAAAACGAAAAAAGCAGCCAAAAGGCTGCTTTTTATATATAAAGAACCACGATGTGGTTTACATTACGAATAAACGTCTTGCACTCATCATTTCTTCTACTTGCTCTCCAATTTCAGCCAAGGCTTCATCATTGTCGTGATTCTGAATTGCTTCATCGATAAAATCAACAACTTGTTGCATATCTTCAGCTTGTAAACCACGAGTAGTAATTGCAGCAGTTCCAATACGAATTCCTGAAGTTACAAACGGACTTTTATCATCAAAAGGAACCATGTTCTTATTTACAGTGATATCTGCTTTTCCTAAAGCGATTTCTGCATCTTTTCCAGAAATATCTTTGTTACGCATGTCAATTAACATACAGTGATTGTCTGTTCCTCCAGAAATAATATTATAACCCTTCGCAATTAAAGCTGCTGCCATAACTGCTGCATTTTCTTTTACTTGCAATTGATATTCCAAAAACTCATCTGTTAATGCTTCTCCAAAAGCAACTGCTTTTGCAGCAATAACGTGCTCTAATGGTCCACCTTGATTCCCAGGGAATACTGAAGAGTTAATCAACGTTGACATTTTCTTTGGTTTTCCACTTTTGAATGTTTCCCCAAAAGGATTGTCAAAGTCTTTACCAATCATAATCATTCCACCTCTTGGTCCACGTAAAGTTTTGTGAGTAGTTGTAGTAACAATATGACAATGTGGTAAAGGGTCATTTAAAATTCCTTTAGCAATTAATCCTGCAGGATGTGAAATATCTGCCATTAAAATAGCTCCAACTTTATCGGCTATTTCTCTAAACTTCTTAAAATCTATATCTCTAGAATAGGCAGAAGCACCAGCAATAATTAACGTTGGTTTGTGTTTAATTGCTTGCTCTTCTACATGATTATAATCTATAATTCCTGTTTCTTTTTCAACTCCATAAAACACAGGATTGTATAATTTACCTGAAAAATTAACTGGAGAACCGTGTGTTAAATGTCCACCGTGAGATAAATCAAAACCTAAAATGGTATCACCTGGTTTTAAGCAAGCAGCAAAAACCGCTGTGTTTGCTTGTGATCCTGAATGCGGCTGAACATTTACATATTCTGCTCCAAACAATTCTTTAGCTCTATCAATTGCTATTTGTTCAATAACATCTACAACTTCACATCCTCCGTAATAACGTTTTCCAGGATATCCTTCTGCATATTTGTTTGTTAAAATAGAACCTTGGGCCTTCATAACTTCATCACTTACGAAGTTCTCTGAAGCGATTAGTTCCAATCCATTTTGCTGTCTTTCTTTTTCTTCTTGAATTAAGTCAAAAATCTGATTATCTAGTTGCATTGTTGTATGTTTATAAAGCTTTAATAAAAGATGCTCAAAAGTACTAAAAATCATTTTGCAACTAACAACTTTCTAGTATATTTGATAAAAAATTAATAACATTGGTTAAGATCCAATAATAGATATATATAAATGAAAATAACAGCTAATAATCCAAACAGAAAATCTTGGTTAGAAGTAGCAGATAACTCTGATTTTCCAATCCAGAATATTCCTTTTGGAGTATTCATTACCAAAGATGATATCATTACAATTGGTACAAGAATTGGTGATTTCGCTATTGATTTAGGAGCTTTACATCAATTAGGATACTTTAAAGACATTCCACTAACTGATGATATTTTCTTACAAGATTCTTTGAATGATTTTATTGCTGACGGACGTAAAACATGGCGTTTGGTGCGTAATAAAATTGCAGACCTTTTTGATGTTACTGCAAATGGGTTACGTGATCAAGCAGATCATAAAGACAAAGTAATCTTTAGAATGGAAGATGTAGAGATGCAATTACCAGTTACAGTTGGTGATTATACAGATTTTTACGCAAGTAAAGAGCATGCTACAAACGTAGGTACTTTATTCCGTGATCCAGAAAATGCGTTGTTACCAAACTGGTTACATATCCCAATTGGATATCATGGTAGAAGTTCTTCTATCATTCCGTCTGGAACACCAATTAGAAGACCTTACGGGCAATCTAGACCAGCAGAAGGAAGCAATACTCCTACTTTTGGTCCATCTCGTTTGTTAGATTTCGAATTAGAAATGGCATTTATCACCACAGATTCTAATCATTTAGGAGAGCGTATTCCTATTGAAGAAGCTGAAGAATATATTTTTGGAATGGTCTTATTTAATGACTGGTCTGCAAGAGATATTCAAGGATGGGAATACCAGCCATTAGGCCCTTTCTTAGGAAAGAACTTTGCCTCTACTATTTCTCCTTGGATTGTCACCTTGGATGCTTTAGAGCCTTTTAGAACGGATAACCCAGAGCAAGTAAACGAGCCTTTACCCTATTTAAAAGTAGATGGACAAAAGAGTTACGATATTAAATTACAAGTTGGAATTCAGCCCGAAGGAAAAGAAGAAACAGTTGTTGCCAACTCAAATTTCAAATATATGTACTGGACAATGGTGCAACAATTAGCACATCATACGGTGAATGGTTGTAATGTGCGTTCTGGTGATATGATGGGTTCTGGAACAATTTCTGGACCTACAAAAGATAGTTATGGTTCTATGTTAGAATTATCTTGGAGAGGACAAAATCCTATTCCGATGAACGATGGTTCTGAACGTAAGTTTATCAATGATAATGACACCGTAATTATGCGTGCTCATTGTGATAATGATAAAGTTCGTATTGGTTTTGGAGACTGTACAGGTAAAGTATTACCAGCAATTGAATTTAAGAAATAGTGTTTGTAACACCTGCATACAAAAAAAAGGATGTTCATTTGAACATCCTTTTTTTTTATGAGTATATTTATTAATATTTACTTCTTCTCTAACTTTTTAGTCAACTCTACTTTATACTTGATATAATATTCTTTTTGATTCGCAGTTAATTTACCTTTTAAAATTACATCTACTTTAGCTAAAGCTTCTTTAAATTTGCTTTGATTTTCTAAAGAACGTATTATGTAGAATTGAAAATTTGAATCGTTTAGGTCTTTGTTTAAAAATGTAAATGCATCATAAGCTTCCTCAAACAACGATGCTCTACTTAACTTTCTCCACAAGCCATTTAATTGACTCATTCCACCATGATATAGAATTGAATCTTTAGTCGCTGTAGCTTGTTTATAAATAGCTTTCATCTTTTTTAAGTTACCCGCTTTTAACGCTGTAAACAAAGAATCTGACAATACCAATCTTGGCTCACTTACGTATGTTATTTTAAACTGATTGTATTCTAATATTGCATTTGGCGGAATCACATCTCCAGAACCTTCTTCACCATAAGCAATTGAACCTGGTAAAAACGCAGCAACATCATCACCTTCTCTCATCAACATTGCCATTTCATTATATCCTTTTATAACACCTCCTCTATCTGCTATGTATGTAAAAGCAGAATCTTTAGCTTTATAGCTCGTCCAAATTACACTATCGTTTACTTTTAAACTCAGCATTGCTCTTACTTTAGCTCCAGGTTCAACTTTTTTCCCTTCTCCTTTAGTTATGTAGAAGTATTTCAAACCACTTGCAGTGGTAATTGTGTCTTTTACGTTAGTAGTTGTATCTGTGGATTTTTTCTCTGTTTTACAAGAAAACATAAGAATTGATGCTGCTAAAACAGTGAATATTGCTTTTCTAGTGAATGAATGTTTCATATGATACATTAAAGATTGTTCTATTGGTTAAATCGATTTATAAAAGCATCAAATGTACTAATAAAATGTTTCCTAGGAGTTTCCATAAATGCAGCATGATCTCCACCAGAAATTACCACCCAACTTTTATCAGCAGTTTTTAATCGTGTAAATAATTTTGCTTGCACTGCTGTTGGTGCTATTGGATCTAACTCTCCTTGTATTATTAATGTTGGTATTGTAATCAATGAGGGGTCCAAACTATTATATTCATTTGCATTTTTCCAATCTACTTTTATTGGATCGCTTTCTAATGCCATTTTCACATAAGTAGCTACTGCTTTTTCGCTGATACTTCCCGGAACAATAAAATCACTAGCGGCGCTTTTAGCTGTATTTACAGTCTTTCTTAAAACAGGGCTCTTTTTACTTTCAGGAAATTGGAAGTCCATATCTTTCCAGAAACCAAATAGCGTTAAGCTAGCAATGTTATCTGAGTTTTGCTGAGTTGCTAATAATGATAATGTTGATCCCATAGACCAACCAAACAAGTGTACTTTTTTATCGTTATGCTGCTTAGAAATCCAACGCAATACATTCTGAATGTCTTTTGCTGCAATATTTGGTGTTGACCACTCTGTCGCATCTCTTGGCGTTTCCCCATAACCTCGTAAATCAATTGCATAGGTAGTAAAGCCTTTTGCTACCATTCCATCCATTAGAGATAAATCTTCACCTTCTACTTGCAAATCAAAATCTGGAACAGCACTCCAAGTTCTTCCATGTACAAAAAGAATAATTCCTTTTGAATCTTTTTTACCTTTTACCCAAACAGCCATTGGATGCCCATCAGAATCAACAGTATGTTTTATCAGTTCTTTGTTCGGTTGATGTATTGAAACATCTGTAGTGACTTCTGTTTTACAAGAAAATATAAAAATTGACACTGTTAAAATTGTGAAAATTACTTTTCGGGTGATTGGCGATTTCATACGATACATAAAAGATTGTTCTATTGGTTAAATCAATTTATAAAGTATAAATGTACTGATAAAATATTTTTAAGAAATTTTCAAAACTAATAATGCTCTCATACTAGATTTATGTTCTAAATAATTGCACAATAATTTTTCATGTTTAGTGTTCATTGCTATTGTTGGCTACCAATACTCAACTATGCGTGAGATTTTCCCACCTTTAAATTCGAAAAGAGACATTTGTAATTCGCTTTCTGAAATGACTCCTTTCTTTTTTAATACAAACCTCTTCTGAACAGTCGCCCCATTTAGTCCAATAATCTTATTAATTATTTTAAAGTCAGTAACCTTTCCATTATAGCCTCCTCTTTTATGATTTCTAAGCGCACTCTTATATAAACTTTCTTTTGTGTAATATCCCTCAAACTTCTCATGGACATAAGTAAAATCATCTGTAAAAAGACTGAAGGCTTTATCAATGTCTCTTACAGTTGAACCTGCCTGAAACATTTTGAGGTTAAGATCATAATAGTTTTTTAAAACTGTGTTTATCGAATCTTTATGTGCCACTGTTACTTCTTGGGCAGAAATATTGAAACTTAAAAGAGTTGTTAGGGAAATAAAAAGGAATAATCTCATTGATGTTTTTATTTTAAATAGTTAGACATTATTATTTGTGATTCAAAACTATAAATTAATAAGTATATGTTTTATAAAAATATGTTAAAGGCTTGTTTGTAAACTGCAAAAAAAAATATTTTTTACTCTTCCTATATTTACTATTAGGTTTTAACTAATAATATTTCTTCAAAAAAAACATAAGCTTATAAACGTGAAACATGACTTCATTAATAAAAAAAGCAACACTAACCTGTTGGTTAATGCTGCTATAAATAGCGCTCTTAGTTATTTTATCTTTTGATAGGGATTTTAATAAAACTATCAGAAAACCATTTTATTTGTAAGGATTCTTTAGCATCAGCGCCCATAGTTTCCTCACTCACATCTTTCCCTGACCCATAATTAATTTGTGAAAAAGGATGCTTTATACCATTAATTACAACTATTATTCTACTTCCTTTTTTAATTTTTTTACTTGTCATCCTCACATTAGTAAAAGGAAAACTCGTTTTCTGACTTGGAATTAATAACTGTCTTTTTTCATTGTCTTTTGCAAGGCTTGCTCTACCAACAAAGGCCAATGATAAACTATGAAATTTACCGTCTACAGTTTGTTCATACCATATAATATTACAATCAAAATCTTTTTTATTAATTGCTACTTGAAGTGCTCCATGAAAAGAACCGTTCAATTCAAAATCTTCTTTAAATACTTCTGTTGCAAAAGAAAAACCTTCTCCAATGGTTATTGTTTCTGAGACGATATTTCCTCCGCCAC
Source organism: uncultured Flavobacteriaceae bacterium (assembly GCA_913062575.1). GTDB lineage: Bacteria > Bacteroidota > Bacteroidia > Flavobacteriales > Flavobacteriaceae > Polaribacter. Next base: position 70,602 of record CAJXVT010000005.1, read on the forward strand.
TAGCATTCCATGTATATTTCCCTCTATCAGAGAAGTCAATTTTTTGTTCTAAAAAGTTATTAGAACTTGCCTTATTTGATAAAGTAAAATGCTCATTTACACCTAAATTACCTGTGTCGTAGGTCGATTTAAACTTCACATTAGAACGCACGCTGCTAAAATAATATGTAAGTGTATCATTCGCAACTTTATCTAAAGCTGGTGCATGCCCCCAAATATTTGCGCCCATTACTTGATAATTGATTTTATCTTTTAATAATGCAGGCTTTTGGGCTCCTTTAAAAATATAATCAAACCAATCAAAAATAAGGTTGGTAATGTTTATTTGCGCCACAGGATCAATCTCATATCCATAGATTTTTTTATCAGGAACTCTTTGAGCTCCAAAGTGTGTGTATGGGCCAATAACCAAATAATGTTCTGCATTTTTATTGTATTTATAATGTTCTTTTAAATAATACAAAGAACCTATTTGTCCACCATCATAATAACCAGTAGTACTTAAAATTGGAATATCGATATGAGAAAAATCCTCTTTATAAGGCATCATGCTTTTCCAATAGTCATCGTACGTTGGATGTAGCAGTTCGTTGTTAAATTTCTTATTTGGCAATCCATCCAAACTATCCATCGCTTTATAAGCCACACCAGTTTCATACCATTTCATATTTAAACCGCCCCATCGTTTCCCATTATTATACAAAGTGGTATCTAAATACTTGTTATTACTTACATAATGTGTCCAAGGGTAATGAAAATTCTGGTAGACTCCATTCTCCATCGGTTCTGCTATTCCTGGAGCTGCAGCTACCGAAGGCACAATGGTTTTTAATGCTGGATGTACTTTGTGTTTCATAGATGCCCATTGCGTAAAACCAACATAACTTCCGCCGTACATTCCGACTTCTTGATTGCTCCATTCTTGTTTACTAATCCAATCAATTACTTCATATACATCAGTAACTTCATGCTCGTAGGGAACAATTTTATCTGGACTTATCCCTTTTCCTCTTGTGTAAGACAGAACGCTTATATAGCCTCTATCTGCAATTTTTTTAGCTCTTTCTATATCTGTTTTTCTGGCATAAACAGAATGGAATAAAATTGCTGCCATAGGCTCACTAATCTTTGAACTACGAACTACAATAGCATGTATTTTTGCACCGTCTTTTGTAGGTATCAATATACTGTCTTGTACTAAGTAGCTGTTGTCATTTTCTATTACAATCCTAGGCACTTGTTGATTTTCCTTTGAATTGCAAGAGCCAAAAATTATGATGGATATTGTTAGCAAACAAATGCTAAAAAAGGTTGATTTCTTCATTTTTATGTAGTTAAATATTAAGTATATGATTCTTGTATTGCACTAAAAAAAGGCAATACTAAAATTTACTTGGTGTAATCGATATTTGTTTTATTTTGATTTTAATTGTTGCATCATTTTCAAAGCATTTTTATTTCCTGAATCTAACTCGAAGGCTTTTTTATAACTCTTAAATGCATTCTTTTTATCGCCAGAGAGCATATATGCTTCTCCTAAACTATCAAATGCATTAGAAGATGTTGGGTAGTTCTTTACATTTAACATAAAATAGGATACTGCTTTTTTCGCATCATTTCTTAAATGTTGATACCCAATATTATTTACATCTCTTTCTGGTGGTAAAAACCCACCATTATAATTTGTTTTGTAATAAGAAACAATCTCTTCAACAGAACTGTTACTACTATTTTTCATTTTTAAATCTTTGTAAATAAACTGCATTCCGTTATACAAACTTAATAAAGCAACTGTCCAATGACTTTCTTCTTTAAAATATTCTAATGCAACTTTAGACGGTGAAAACCCTTTGTTTTTTAAGGTTGTGTTGAAATTTTCGTGACTGTTAATGTTTGCTGTAAATACGTGTGGAATTCTATCGAAATTTTCAAATTTATCTGCCGTAGACACATAGATTCTCTTGTCTTTAATTTGATTTAAATCTGTTCTCTCTAATTGTTTTACTACATATTGATTGTCCCACCAAAAACTTGGATCCATCGAAATAAAACCATTAAATGAGGTTTCCTTAGATAGAAATGCAGACCCAACTAACAAGCCTCCATGAGAAATTCCAACTAAGGTTTTAAATGAAGATGTTCTATAAGTGCTCTCAATTTCCGGCAATAATTCTTGCTCTATAAACTTCAAGAATTGTGTACTATCTCCGCTCGTTTTATGATTTTCTACGGCACTAGATCCATTTAAATTGGTTAAGTATTTTGTTGGTGTATAATCTCGATTTCTATCTACATTGGTAATGGCAACGATAATCATTTCAGGGATTTGCCTTCCTTGTGTCATGTGGTTTAGAATACCCGAATGTGAGTGATAGTTTACTTCTCCATCTAATAAAACCAATAGCGGATAGTTCTTTTTACTAGTTTCATAAGAGCTAGGTAATTCTAAAATATAGCTTCTCTCCTCTTTTAAAATTTTAGAGTGAATTTTATAGGTTTTTCCTATTGAATATGGGGTTGCGTGTTGCGAGTTTGCAGCGTACTGCAAGAACATCAAAAATGCAACAAGCACTTTTGTTATATTGTATTTTGTTATCATTGTTTCTGTATTTACAAGCTATTCCAATTTTTAAACTTTACTGATTGTCGACTTGAAACTTCTAGAGTTTCACCAGTAGTTAGTGTA
>CAJXVT010000006.1 GCA_913062575.1 uncultured Flavobacteriaceae bacterium
TTAGACGTTACACCTTTATCTTTAGGAATCGAAACTATGGGGAATGTATTTACAAAGTTAATCGATGCAAATACTACCATTCCAACAAAAAAATCTCAAGTATTCTCTACAGCAGTAGATAGTCAGCCGTCAGTAGAAATTCACGTATTACAAGGTGAAAGAGCTATGGCAGCAGATAACAATACTATTGGTCGTTTCCATTTAGATGGATTACCACCAGCACAAAGAGGAGTTCCTCAAATTGAAGTAACTTTTGATATTGATGCCAATGGTATTATCAAAGTTTCAGCTTTAGATAAAGGAACAAATAAATCTCACGAGATTAGAATCGAAGCTTCATCTGGATTATCAGAAGAAGAAATCGAAAAGATGAAACAAGATGCAGAGGCAAACGCTGATGCTGATAAAGCAGCAAAAGAAACTGCTGAGAAAATTAATGGAGCTGACGGTATGATTTTCCAAACAGAAAATCAATTGAAAGAATTTGGAGAGAAATTATCTGAGGATAAAAAAGCTCCAGTTGAAGCTGCATTAGTTGAATTAAAAGCTGCTCATGAATCTAAAGATATTGCACTAATTGATGCTGCAATGGAAAAGATAAATGAAGCTTGGAAACTAGCATCTGAAGAAATGTACAAAGCTGAGCAAGAAGGTCAAGCTGGTGCACAACAAGGTCAACCAGAAGCTGCTGCAGCGGATGGGGATACTGTTGAAGATGTAGACTTCGAAGAAGTAAAGTAAGCAGAGAACACGTTTATTTATAAACGTTGTGAATCGCTAATGCTGAATTTATTTCAGTATCCATAAACTTAAAAACGCAATCATTAATTTGGTTGCGTTTTTTTGTGTAATTGCGAAGCGGTTTTTTATTTTCTATGGTACTCTTTTGATAGATTATGAGAATGCTTCCTTACTTTCGCAATGACATTTTAAATAGCCATTTTGAAGACCTACAACAAAACCAATTTCTTTAAGCTCACCTTTTGTGATTTTAACAAAGTGAATCAAGAGTTCTTTGATGAAAATCAAGTTCATTTTAAAAGTAAAGCAGGTAGCCAATATTCATACACAGAAGAAGGTGTATATCGTTTCTCTAATCATTGGGGACGGGTTGCAAATTGTAGATGGAGATTACTTTCTAAAGAAAAGCTAAAGAGCCAAAACTACTATTTAGGTTTTGCAAAATGGACAGACTTTTATGCATTAAACGAAACTGAAAAGCAATTCTACATCTCAGTTGATTTTGAAAACAAGCTTGTCGATTTTCATCATAAAGGAACTAAAGAAGGTGTTTTTGTGTTTTATGCTGAATCGGCACAAAAGAGGGGTGTTGAAATAAGAAAATTATTGTCTGATCATAAATGGGCCAACTATTTCGAAACAGATATTGAAGAACTTCAGAGAAATATAATTTCAGAATACATCAACTCGAATAAAACATTGCAAGAAATAAAAAGGAGTTTTTCTTAAAGAAAATTAACAACAATTTTTGACTATTATCAAGTCGTTTTTGTCAGATATTCCGTAAATTTACTACTCAATATTTCACTGAAATTAACTTAAGTTAGAGGTACTCAAAACGATGAATATACCACAAACTAGCTTTCCAAGAGTTGTAATTGTTGGAGGCGGATTTGCAGGCTTAGCATTAGCTAAAGGATTAGAGAAAAAAGACATTCAAGTTGTTTTAATAGACAAACACAACTACCACACATTTCAACCCTTATTATATCAAGTTGCCACTGGAGGCTTAGAACCAGATTCTATTGCTTTTCCGATACGCAAGTTGTTTAATAACTTAAAATACTACCATTTTAGGCTTGCCGAGGTTCTCAATATCAACCCAGATAAAAAAGAGATAGAAACCAATATCGGTACTTTAGAATATGATCACTTGGTTATTGCTACAGGTTCAAAAACAAATTTTTTCGGGAATAAAAACATCGAAAAACATGCGATGGAGATGAAAAGCATTCCGCAATCTCTAAACATAAGAAGTTTGGTGTTGGAAAATTTTGAAGAAGCATTGTTAACATCAAATTTTGAAGAGCGTAAAGCCCTGATGAATTTTGTAATTGTTGGTGGTGGTCCAACAGGAGTTGAGTTGGCAGGTGCATTGGCAGAAATGAAGAAAGGAATCTTACCCAAAGATTATCCAGATTTAGATATCCGTCAAATGCAAATAAACATCATTCAAGGTTCTGATAGATTGTTAGATGCTATGAGCAATCAAGCATCTAAAAAAGCAGAAGATTTTTTAATCAATCTAGGAGTGTGCGTTTGGAAAAACCTAATTGTTACAAATTATGATGGAGAAATAGTAACGACCACTTCTAATGAGAAATTTAATGCTGCAACAGTAATCTGGGCAGCAGGTGTTGAAGGACAATTAATAAATGGTCTGCAAGCAGAATGTATTGTAGAAAGAGCGAATAGAATTAAAGTTGATGCATACAATAAAGTTGTTGGTTATAAGAATGTATATGCAATAGGAGATATTGCTGCAATGATGTCAGAAGAAAATCCACGTGGACACGGAATGATGGCACAACCAGCATTACAGCAAGGTAAGCTACTTGCAAAAAACATTCTGGCAGAAATGAAAGGTAAGCCCTTAAAAGCGTTTGTATACAATGATAAAGGCTCTATGGCAACCATTGGTAGAAATAAAGCCGTGGTAGACTTGCCTAATTGGAAGTTTCAAGGAGTTTTTGCTTGGTTTGTTTGGATGTTTGTGCATTTATTCTCTCTAATCGGTTTTAGAAATAGAGCCATTGTGTTTTTAAATTGGGTGTACAATTATGTGCGATTTGATAGAGAAACAAGATTGATTATAAGACCATTTAAAAATAAAAATGAGCAATCCTTTAAATAGCAAGATATGAAAAGCGTTTCGCATATTAAATGTCCAAATTGCGGAGAATTTAATACAGATAGAGATAACTGTGAAACATGTGATGCATTGATCTCTCATAAAAAGAAAGAAGAAACCAGAGCAACAAAAGTCAAAGAGAAAGAAATGGCTATCGCAATTGAGCAATTTGAGAAATTGAATTTAGCTGATAGATTGCGAAAACATCCTTTTTTTCTTGTAAAAATTTTAGGCTGGGCTTTGCAATCTGTTTGGATAGTACTTAATATAATTGGTGGATTAATAGCTTGGTTTGTTGCTATGGTTGCAGCTGGATGAAAAAACAACTCACATATTATTTTATATTTTCAATAGTACTTGGAAGTTGTATTTATGTATGTGAAAAACTCGAAATTTTATTACCAAAACTAATGCGTTTCTATGTAAACGACTTTCTAATTATTCCAATAGTTTTATATAGCTGTTTATTTGTAATTCAGAAATTTAAAGGAAATGCCAAGATACAATTATCACCTTTAAATATTATATATGTAAGTGCCCTGTATTCACTAATTTTTGAATATTTGTTGCCTAAGTTTCATTTGAGATATACAGCAGATTATATTGATGTAGGGCTATATTTTTTAAGTGGAATGATGTTTTATTTTTTGCAAAAGAACAAGAATAGCTATGAAGTATCAAGAAGTAATTAATGAGCTGCACCAATTAGCGAATGCAAAGAAAGTTGCATTTAAAAAGCGAAAGTTTGGTGTTGTAGCAGATAACTCATTAGGTATTTATCAGAAGGATTTAAAAGAGCTCGCTAAGAAAATAGGAACCAATAGTAAACTTGCAATCCAGTTATTTGATTCAGGGATCTACGAGGCTCGAATTTTATGCAGTAAAATTTTTGATCCTAAAGAATTAACCAATGACTTGTTAGAAAAATGGGTAGTTACTTTTGAAAATTGGGAAATCTGTGATTCATTTTGTATGGGCTTATTTGCAAAAAGCTCATTTGCTATTCCTAAAATAATAGAATGGTCGCAAAGAGAAAAGGAATTTGAAAAACGAGCTGCATTTGCAATTTTGGCGGCCTATTGCATGGCAGATAAAAAAGCAGCAAATTCAGTTTTTGAAAACTTCTTTTCTATCATAAAAAGAGAATCAAATGATAATCGATTGTATGTGAGGAAAGCGGTGAACTGGTCATTGAGAAATATCGGGAAACGAAACATTGATCTAAACAAGAAAGTGTTGGGAATTGCAAGTGAGATTGTGAGAATGGATACTAAATGTTCTAATTGGATCGGTTCTGATGCCATCAAACAATTAACACGAGATAAAGTAAATATCTTAGATTATCCAAGAGCTATTTATAGAATAGAAAATTAGTGATGAAGAATATCCAGCAAATAAGAAAAGAACATGTAGCAAGAATTAACAATGCTATTTTGTACATAGAAACTCATCTTTCAGAGAAATTGATGTTGAACGACATTGCAAAAAAAGCCTATTTTTCTCCATTTCATTTTCATAGACTGTTTTCTTTAGTAGTTGGTGAAACAGTTAATAATTTTATCATCCGCAAGCGAATAGAAAAAGCTGCTGGATTATTAATCCATCAGAAAGAAACTCCAATAACAGAAATTTCTGAAATACTAGGTTTCACAAGTCTGTCTTCTTTTTCTAGAGCATTTAAAAAATTCTATGGGATGAGCCCTGTCGAATTTAAAGAATCAAGCCCAAATAAATTTAGCAAGATTTGTAAAACAGAAAGCAAGAATGGGCAAGTAGCCATTTCATTTGAACAATACATTTGCAGTATTAATAACTCAATACAATGGTTTAAAATGAATGCAAAAACAACAGTACAAAAAATTAACAAATTCGAAATTGCTTATATCAGTCATCAAGGAGAAATAAATCAAGTAGAAGAAACTTTTGTAAGGTTAATCCATTGGGCAACCCCTAAAGGATTAATGAATCAAGAGAACTTACGATTGATTACTCTATACCATGACAGCCCAAAAATTACCGAACCATCACAAATACGTTTGAGTGCTGGAATTATTTTAAATTCTAAAGTCTCTGTTGATGGAGATGTTGGATTGATTACTATAAATCCAGGAAAATGCATTGCATCACGATTTGAAATTACATTGGATAATTTTGAAAAGGCATGGGAGTCTAACTTTGTATGGATGTCAGAAAATGGCTATAAAAAAGGAGAAAACGAACCTTTCGAAATATACTATAATAACTACAACGAGCACCCAGAGAAGAAGTTTATAGTTGATTTATGCATTCCAATCTTGTAAGTAATATTCTTCTTGATTCTGTCTTAATAAATAATATTAAGAGTAAGAATTACATCAAATAACAATTCATCATATAATTATTACAGTTCAGTGTTTCTTTTTATAAAGGAATACCGAACTGTTACATCTTTGTGGCATCAAACAATCAAAATAATTCATAAAAATGAAACAAGTAGTATTTTTTATAATCGCAATCTGTCAAATTTCTTTAGTTGCACAAACAACAATTTCTGGAAAAGTAACAGACAATAAAGGAGAACCAATTTTAGGAGCCAATGTATATTTAGATGGCACTTATGATGGGGTATCAACCAATGAAAAAGGAATTTTCTCTTTTACAACTGCAGAAATAGGAGCTCAAACGTTAATTATTTCTTTTATTTCTTATGAAGCTTATTCAATAACAGCAGATGTGAAAACATATAAGAACTTGGTTATAAAGCTAAGAGAAGATGTAAATACCTTAGATGCTGTAACTATAAATGCCGGAACGCTAGAAGCTGGAGACAATGCAAAAGTAACGGCTTTAAAACCGTTAGATATTGTTACAACAGCAGGAGCAATGGGCGATTTTGTTGGTGCATTACAAACTTTGCCAGGAACATCAACAGTTTCTGAAGACGGACGATTATTTGTACGTGGAGGCGATGCAGAAGAAACACAAATATTTGTAGATGGTTTACGTGTATTTACTCCATATTCTCCAACCGCAAAGAACATTCCTACAAGAGGAAGATTATCTCCGTTTCTATTTAAAGGAATTTCATTTTCTACAGGTGGATATTCTGCAGAATACGGACAAGCATTATCGAGTGTATTATCATTAAAAAGTGTTGATGAACCACTAGAAGAAAGAACAGATTTGTCATTTATGACAGTAGGTTTAGGCTTTGGGAATACTCAGAAATGGAAAAAAAGTTCATTGAGTATGAACGCATCATATATCAACTTAGCACCGTATCAATCAGCATTCCCAGATAAAAATGTTTGGCACAAACCTGTACAAGCTTTTGGTGGAGAATCTGTATACAGATATAAATTCAAAAACGATGGTTTATTGAAACTGTATGGAGCCATGAGTTCTCAAGAACTTGAGCTTACACAAGAAGACATCAATGTCGCTGAAGGTGTTCGTTTTGGATTGAAAAATAGAAACCTATACATCAATGCTTCATATCAAGCGTTTTTATCAAATGATTGGAGTGTTTTAACAGGTTTGTCTTTGAGTAATGATACATCTGATATTAAAGTGATGGATGCTATTATTGAAGACACCAACAATTCTGCACACTTTAAAGTAAAGTTAAAAAAGCACTTTAGCAATCGCTTTAAATTAAACATAGGATCAGAATATTTTATGACCAATTTTAAAGAGGATTACAAGGAACCAACCCAAGGGAGTTTCAATTATGGATTTAACAATAACATCTTCGCTTCATTTGTAGAAGCAGATGTTTTCTTTTCAAAAAAGGTAGCTTCAAAAATTGGAGTACGGGTAGAATATTCAGAGTTGTTACAAGAATTCACTTTGTCTCCAAGACTATCAGTAGCTTATAAAACAGGTGCAAATTCGCAAATGTCTTTGGCTTATGGTCAGTTTTATCAAAATCCGAAGGATGCATATTTAAAGTTTAACACCAATTTTAAAGCAGAAAACACATCACACTTAATTGCAAATTACCAGTTTGTAAAAGATAAAAAAATATTTAGAGTTGAAGCCTATTATAAAAAATACAATGATTTGGTAAAATATGACACTACTACATCTTTGCCAACATCAAACTTTACAAATGATGGAAATGGGTACGCAAAAGGGCTGGATATTTTTTGGAGAGATAACAAATCATTTAAAAATACAGATTATTGGGTGTCATATTCGTACTTAGATACAGAACGTGATTATAAGAATTACTCAAAAACAGCAACACCTCATTTTGCATCAAAACACAACTTGTCTGTAGTAGTAAAGCACTTTGTTACCGATTGGAAAAGTCAGTTTGGATTGAGTTACAATTTTGCTTCAGGTAGAAATTATACAAACCCAAATATAAGCGGGTTTTTAAATCAGAAAACTAAAAGTTACAATGCATTAAATGCTAATTGGGCCTATTTGATTAGTCAACAGAAAATATTTTATGTATCGGTTAGTAATGTGTTAGGAACAAAAAACGTGAATGGATATCAATATTCAAATCAACCAAACAACAACGGAATATTTGAAAGTAAAGCCATAGTACCATCTGCAGATAGATTCTTTTTTGTAGGTTTCTTTTGGACAATCAGCAGCAATAAAAACGACAATCAATTGAAGAATTTATAAAGGGGTGTTATTTTGTAGAACAGAAATAAATCGGCCTTTAACTAACCAAGCAATGCTAAAAGAGGTTAACGCTGTCACTTCTAAATAAAAAACCAAATGAAGCTCTTTTATACGGTCAATTTCATGGAGCTTAAAAATAAAAAATGAAATAATAGCAAGTACAACTAGAAGCATGATATAGCCACAAAATTTAATAATAATACGTCTAATTTTTGCTTCTTTAAATTTAGAAGTAGCATACCTAGGATTGGTAAAAAGGAAAAGACAAATATAAGTTAAAGTAGTAAAGAAAATGATTGCACTGGTATTATGAATATGTCTTGAAATAGTAAAAGACCTGTTTGTATTTATGAATTCTAAGCAATTCTCTCTGGCATCAGGATCAATTATAGTAGGGAAATAGGCAAGAAACAAGACTGCAATTGCAGCTATTTTAAAAGCAATTTGATCTCCTTTATATCCTCTATAGGTGAAGAAAAAGAAAGAAATTAATACTGTAATTCCAATAAAATAATCGCGGGTAATGGTATGATAATAATCACTAATTGAGCTTTGAATTTGGTGACAGCCAAAAATAGAAGTACCGATTACTAAAATAAGAGGCAGCATTAAGCCTAAATAACCAATTATTTTTCTGTGCTGATATTTTGTAAGGCTAAACGTATTTAAATGCTCCATGTTTCTAAATTTAAATTAAAAACAAATGAAAGAGCTTGTATTGTGAATTATTATTTGATGTGATAGTTGCACTACGTAATTTTAGCGAAATAAGCATTGTGCGGATGTGTATTGTTTTAGTCGTATTAGATGCCTTTTTTTTACACTGTTTTGAAATGAAAATCAAGAATAATTCTCTCGATATAAGATTTGGAACTCATTAAGACAATTCAGAAGTATTAATCAACAACTCGGTAAGAATAAAAAGGAGATTCCTCCGTAACAACGGATATTTGAATATAAATTAATAAACAACCATAACAATGAAAAAAGTAATACTAGTATTAGCACTAATTTTTGCAGCAAACATATCTGCTCAAACACCTTACGAGAATGGAATGAACAAAGCATTTGGGCTCTGGGGGCAGCAAAAAAATACAGAAGCAGTTCAGCTTTTTGAAAGAATAGCTTCTGCAGAAAAAGACAATTGGTTGCCAAAATATTATGCAGCAACTGTTTTAATTATAGAAGGGTTTAGTTTAAAAGATGAAACTGCTTTAACTACACAAATGAATAGAGCACAACAATTTTTAGATGCTGCAAAAGTGATTTCTAAAAACAACCCAGAAATTATCATTACACAAGCATTATTAAATACAGTTTATGTTGCATTTGATGGTCAGAAATACGGAATGACATTGTCTGGAGCAAATGTTCAATTATATGAACAAGCCTTGGCAATTGATCCGAACAACCCAAGAGTAGTGTTGGCAAAAGCACAATGGGGAATGGGAGGTGCAAAATTCTTTGGTCAATCTACAGCGCCTTTTTGTAAAGAAATAAAACGCTCAATTGAGTTGTTTAAAACAGAAAAGAAGAAGGGTGAATTCCATCCTTTTGGAGGAGTCGAAAGAGCAGAAGAAGCACTTAAAGAATGTGGTAAATAAATAGCTTTATAAATCAGTTGAATTAAAAACCTCCATCAGAAATGATGGAGGTTTTTTTTATGGTTTCTCATCATAAACACTAAATCACAGCATACAAAAGAAAGGAGACTAGTGTTGAAAAAGAGGTTAAAAGACAGTAGTTTACTTTGTGTTTACAGATATAGCCGTTTGGTTGATTTTTTAGATTTTCCTTTGATTTTCATTGTAGGTTTATCATCAAATAATTGATAGATAAACGATATTTTATGAAACATTTTACCAGTGCACTAGCCTTTTTTTTAATCTCAATATGTGCTTTTGCACAAACAAATTATATAGATAAAAATATAATTGAAGCAGTTGACAATCTATTCAAAAAGTGGGATCATCCAGATTCACCTGGTGCAGTTGTAGGAGTAATTCAAAATGGAAAGATGCTCTATTCTAAAGGATATGGCGCAGCAAATTTAGAACATAATATTCCTAACACTTCGAAAACGGCATTCGGTATCGCATCGAATTCTAAGCAATTTACCGCGGCCTGTATTGTCTTATTGTCCCAACAAGGGAAACTAGACTTAAACCAATCCCTGTATTCTCTGTATCCCGATTTTCCAGAGTATGCTAAATCCATTAGTATTACAAACCTTTTACATCATACAAGCGGAATGAGAGATTACCCACAAATAGCTTATTTAAGTGGTTTACGACCAAACGATTATTTTAATGATGATGATATTATGACGTGGGTAAAAGGGCAAAAAGAGTTGAATTTCCCTACAGGAGAAGAATATTCATATTGTAATTCTGGATATTGGTTATTAGGACAAATTGTGAAAAAAGTATCAGGTTTGAGTCTTGGAAATTTTGCTAAGAAAGAATTATTTGAGCCACTTGGCATGAGCAATACTCAATTTTTTGATGATAACTCTATGATCATAAAGGAAAAAGCATCTGGGTATAGACCTTCTCGGTCTGGAGCTTTCTTTGCTCTTTTATCAACTCAAGAAAATGTAGGTGATGGAGGTATTTACACTACTGTTGAAGACATAAAGAAATGGGATGACGAATTTTATAATCAAAAAATATTGAATGCTTCTTCCTGGAAAATAATGACTACACAAGGTGTTTTAAACAACGGAGAAACTTTAACATACGCAAATGGCCTTGAGATAAAGAAACATAAAGGTTTAAAAACGATAGATCATGGAGGAAGAGAGCCTGGGTTTTGGTCTAATATTATTCGTTTTCCTGAACAGCAATTTACTGTGATCGTATTTACAAATAGAGAGGATGCTAATGCGACTCCTTTAGCATATAGAATAGCAGACATTTTTCTTAAAGATAAGTTGGTAGATGAGGTTAAAAGAAAAGAAAATAAAAGAAATATAAAAACCATAAAACTTTCGAATAAAACCCTTAAAAAATTCGAGGCTACTTATTGGAATGCTGAAAAGAAGTCCTCAAGAAAAATATTTTTAAAAAATGATACCTTGATGTTTGTACGTGGGCCAGGAAGTATTCATCCTTTGGTACCGATTGCTAAAAATGAGTTTAAAGTATTGGGAACGCCTCCATTTATTAAGGCCTTTGTAACTTTCGTGAAAACTGGTAGAAACTACCAATTAAAAACAACCATAAATGGAGCTAAAAGCACACCTTTTGAAGTCTATACTCCAAAAGTGTATACAGCCAAAGATTTTGAATCTTTTTTGGGTAGGTATTATAGCGACGAAATTGATGCTTCTTATGAGTTTAAAATGGAAAGAGGTAAAATTAGATTGTATATTAATGGTAGAAAAACGGTTTTATTAAGACAAATACGTGACGAATTATTTACGAGTCCGATGTGTGACTTCCAATTTAAAAAGTCTAATCAAAAGATAGACGGAGTTATGATATCAACTTCAAGAGTAAAAAACCTACGCTTTAAAAGAGTAAAATAAAAGAACCTGATACTTTATAAAAAGACAGCTATGCTGTCTTTTTATTCTATATTTGAATGCTACATGATATCTACACTAGGACATATTATTTCTAATAAAAAAATACGCTTTCATTTTCTATTTTGGACTGTGATATTGGTGTACTATACAAGCTCACGATGGCCTTTTGAGCCAAATAAGGTTTTTTTATTGGAGATGAGTATTTCAACTGTATTAATTCATCTTGGCTTGGCATATGTGATCATGTTTGTTTTAGTACCTCAATTATTATATAAAAAGAAGAAAATAATATTTGGACTTGGTTGCTTGGTTTGTGTTTATTTGGCCTTTGTAGCTTATGAGACACTTAGAGTTTGCTATTTAGTGCCAAAGTATTCTGAAGTTTTTAGATTAAGGCCTCCATTACTATTTATGGAGCGAATTACCAATATATTCACCTTTTTAAATAGTATATCTAGCCTCATTTTTCCAACAATTATTTTAATGGTATTTGAGTATTATAGGCATCAAAAAGAAGTGTATAGTTTAAGAGAACAAAAGAAAACATCTGAGTTAGATGCGTTGAGAAATCAATTAAATCCGCACTTTCTATTTAATACACTCAATAACTTATATGTTCTTACCTTAGAGAAATCTGATGAAGCACCAGAAGTTATAGATCGATTATCAGAAATTTTAGACTATATATTGTTCCGTTGTAATGAGCAGTTTGTTTCTTTAGATAATGAGATTAATTTACTCAACAATTATATTGCTCTTGAGAAATTGCGTTATGGCAAGAGACTGAAAATTAGTTTTGAACACAATGTAGCTACTGGGGTGCAAATTGCACCACTATTATTACTTACCTTTTTAGAAAATTCATTTAAACATGGTGTAAGTCAGGAAATAAAAGAAGCAGTTATTAAAATTAAACTGAATGCATCAGATGAGAATATTAATTTTCAAATTGAAAATACAAAACCATCATCAATAAGTGGTGTAGTTATTGATCAAAACAGGCAATCCATAGGTCTTAAAAATATTAAAACGCAACTTAATATTTTGTATCCAAAAGATCATGTATTAGTTATCAACGATAACCAACAAAATTTTTCAGTAATTCTAAATTTAATTTCTAAGTAATGTATAAATGTATCGTTGTAGATGATGAAGAATTAGCAAGAAGGTTGATGAAAAGACACTTGTCAGAGTTTAATGATTTTGAAGTGGTGGCTTATTGTGAATCGGCTATAGATGCACTTAAAATTATTCAAGAACAACCCATTGATCTAATGTTTTTAGATATAGAAATGCCCTTGCTTAAAGGAACTGACTTTCTTAAAAATCTGAATAAAAAGCCAAAAGTTATTTTTACTACTGCCTTTAGAGAATATGCTTTAGAAGGGTTTGAGTTAAACGTAATTGATTACTTATTAAAACCAATTAATTTTACAAGATTTCTTACATCCATAGAAAAATTTTTAGAGAGTGTTAAGACTATTGAAGATTCAAAAGTTGATTACATCTATATACAGAGCAATAAAAAAAACATTAAAATAATACTCGAAGATGTGTTATATATTGAAAGTAAGAAAGAATATGTACAGATTCATTTTAAGGAAAAAAAGGTTCTTTTTAAAGGAGGAATAACCCAGTTTGAGCAAAAACTAAATGATCATTTTGTTCGTGTTCATCGTTCATATATAGTAAATACTAACAAAATTACTGCGTACACCAAGAGTGATATTGAAATTGAGCAACTAGAAATTCCAATTGGAGATTCGTATAAGGAAAGGGTGTTAAAAAAGATCGATCTTAAGAAAGATTAGTTAATTATTTAAACATGTCCACAAAAAAAACTCCACCGACTCAGATGGAGTTTTTTTGAATTGTAAAACAGGCTATTTCAATTTCTGAAGAATACGTTCAACAGTTTTATTCAACTTTGTATGCACCGTTGGACCAGCTGTGTTTGTAACAATAAAAACTCCAATTTTCTTTTCGGGGATCAGAGTTAACCAACTAGAAGTTCCAAATGCACCACCATTTTGAAATATTTTTCTTGGTTTATTTTCTTTGGCTGTGAAAATTTGCCAAAATAATCCATTGTCAAAATTATCCCAAAGCCCTAAGATTTCTTGATGTGATGTTTTTATAATTGGATTATTCTCATTTAAATGATAGGCAACATATTTCATCATATCTCCTAAAGTAGATTTTAAACCACCGGCTGCATTCATATCTTTCTCAGCTCCAAAAGGCATTTTCAAATGCTTCTCATTATAACCTTGTGCTAAATATTCTTTGTCCTTTTTGCTCAGTACAATTTTTGTATTGTTCATTTGTAAAGGGTTTAATATTTGCTCTTTAAGGACGTCTTCAAATTTTTGATTGTACATGTTCTCGATACAATATCCTAATAAGTTAGCACCAGCATTAGAATACCCAAATTTTGAACCAGGAATGGTGTCTACATGCACCAAAGTCAAATCCTTAAAGAAGGCTTCTTTGGTGTAGTCTTTTTGTAAATCATTAATGATAAACGGCAGCGTATCATGATTTGGGTTTTCGAAAATTTCGGGTTTATTTGGAAACATATGTGGAATCCTTCCCCTATGTGTTGCTAAATTTTTATATGTGATAGGTGTATTCTGATATTCTAAATTAGAGAAATCTCCAGAAATGAAAGTTCTAATGTCATCCTCTAATTGTACTTTGTTTTCAACGATGGCTTTGGCAAGTAAGGTACCTGTAAAGGTTTTGGTAATGGATGCTATTTCATACAATGTTTCTTTATTTGGAGTGTTTTCTTGTCCTTTTGTTAATTCTCCTTTGTGAAAGGTGTATGTTTTTCCATCAATAATGATTCCTGCTGAAACAGCATTAATTTCTAGATTTAGTAGTAAACTATCTAGTTGAATATTTATGATGTTGGTTATTGGGTCATTCTTTATCGTGTTGTTTTTACAATTGATAAAAATACTTGTAATGCATGCAAAGTAGAATAGCTGCTTAATTTTCATTTTCTTTAAGTAATAATGTTTGTATTATCTAGAATACTTAGTTATTACAAAAGCGTTACCAAAAAATGTTAGAATATTTTTTAGCCGTAAATTTTAAAGCATTTGGTTTTTTATCATAATGATTTCTGCGGCAATACTCACCGCAATTTCTTCTGGAGTTTGACTTTTTATGTGTAATCCAATTGGTGCTTTTACTTGATTCAATTCTTCTAGAGTGAACCCTTCTTTTTCCATCACATTCCACATCGTTTTTAGTTTTGCTTTGCTGCCTAGTACACCAATAAATTTGTAATGGGCTCTAATAAGTTGACACAACACTAACTTATCATCTGTGTATTTATTGGTCATAATTACCACATAACTATCATTGCCTTGTTTGATGTGTTTTTGAATATTGGCATAATCAATAACTTGTTTTTGATGCGCAAAAGTATTTACTTCTAATGTGTTTAGGTTTTCTCTATTATCCAACACAACCACATGAAAATTTAATTGCCTAAACAATTGAGAAACCGCTAATCCAACATGTCCACCACCAACAATAGTAATCGTTTCTTTAAAAGAAATGAGTTCTTTAAATTGCCAGTCAGACTCAGATTGTATCGCTACTTCATTCTTTTCTGTAATTCCGTTTGATACAAATTCAATTCCAGTAGGAGAGAAGCAGATTGTTTTCTGATCATTGTTTTGCAAGTTTTCTAAAAGTTCTTTTACAAAATCAATTTGGTCAGTTTTAAAAGGATGAAAAACCACTGTTTGTTCTCCAGAACAAATCATTCCCGATTTATCTTTTCCGTTTCCTTGGTGAATTTGCTTCTTAAATAAAATCGGTAAATTTTCTGTTTGTAATAAACTTTTTGCTTCTTCTACCAATGTAAATTCCATAACACCACCACCCACAGATCCAAAAATAAAACCGTCTTCTGCAACCAACATTTTAAATCCTTTTCTACCAGGAGAACTCCCAAAGTTTTGGATTACTGTAAGTACATATGCTTTTTTATTTTCTTGTAGTTTGTGTAGAAGTTGTTGCCAGAATTTCATATAAAAATTTAATTAAAAAGAGTTTCACTAAGCGCATAATAAATTGCCATAATCGCAGAAAAAATAGCGCTAGACAAAAATCGCCAACGCAAATGAATTTTGTTCTGAATTATAAAGTTTGCAATAAAAGAAATCGGAATATTTACTAAAAAAGACAAACTTGCTATGAGCAATAAATTTAAATCTATTTGATCAAAATTCCCAGAGAAAATTTTAATAAATAGTAAATGTCTCCAAATCCAAATTGGGTTAAAGTAAGCAATTGCCAATCCTGTTTTAACTAATGTCTTTTTCACTCCATTATAAGACACTGTTTTTCTATCTATCCATGCAAAATAATTTGGGATTTCAAAAGCGTAAATGGTTGCGCCAATAAGCATCATTCCTAACAAGCGGTAGATGGAGAATTCATCTAGTAAATAGGCAGCAATGGTATCACCAGCACTATAAATTAGTACACCTTTAAGAATGTTCGATTTTGTGTAATGTAGTCTGATAATTATTTGTTTTTGATAACTATTTCTCATACAAACTCATCAATACTTTCTCAGGAGTAAATGGTGAGTTAAATTGTAATTTATGATTTTTATTAAAAGCTTTGACAGCATGTTGAATTGCAAAATAAGTGCCGATTCCATACATCAAAGGTGGTTCTCCTACTGCTTTAGATTTTTTAATTGCCATTGGGTTTCCTTCAGTTTCTAAAGGTAGCACATTCACTTTTTTTGCTGCAGAAAAAATATCTGGAACTTTATAAGTGGACAAAGTATTAGATAATAGTTTACCATTTGTGTCGTAGGCAATTTCTTCCATAGTCATCCAACCAATTCCTTGTGCCAGAGCTCCTTCAACCTGACCAATATCAATGCCTAAATTCATGCTTTTTCCAAAATCGTGTACAATATTTACAGCATCAATTTCATAGGTGCCACGCAAACAATCTAGGGTGATACTTGTAATCGCGGTTCCATAGACATGATAAGCAAATGGGTGTCCTTTTTCTTTTGTTTTATCAAAATGGATGATAGGAGTTGCATAATGTGCATTTTCTGTCAATGCAACTCTTTCTAACATGGCTTGTGCAATAACAGCTTCCCAAGAAATCATCGTTTTTTTGCCATCAACAAAAACGGTGTCATTTTGAAAAGTGATGTTTTCTGGTTTTACATAAAGTAACTTGCTTGCTACTTTTTGCAATCTTTCCATCAGATTATTACAGGCCATTTCTACCGCTTTTCCATTCAAATCTGCGGTTGCACTTGCAGCTGTAGGTGAGGTATTGGCAACTCTGGTTGTATTGGTGCTTTCTAGTTTTAATTTATCTGCTGAAATTCCAAAAATATCTTGTGCTACTTGTAGCATTTTGGTATTGACACTTTGCCCCATTTCTACCGCTCCAGTACTTACACCAACACTTCCATCTTGATAAATATGAATCAAGGCTCTTGCATGATTCATAGGTGTGTTTGTAAATGAAATTCCGAATGCAATTGGCATTACAGAAATTCCTTTTTTGGTTTGATGATTATTGGTGTTGTAATCTGCTACTTCTTTTTGAAGTGTTTTTAAATCGAATTTTTCTTTGGCGGTTTTCCAAGTTTTCTCTGCCTGTACTTCAGTGGCAATTTGTCCGTAGGAAAAGCTGTCGTTTTCTTTTAATAAATTAGCTTCCTGAATGTTTATTTTATCAATTCCAATGTTATCTGCCGCAGCAGCAATAGCGCTTTCAATAACATACATTCCTTGTGGCCCACCGAAACCTCTAAAAGCGGTGTTTGGTGGTAAATTGGTTTTACAACTAAATACTGTTGTGTGCACATTCGGAATGAAATAACTATTGGTTGCATGGAACAACGTTCGTTCTGCAATGGCTGGAGATAAATCTGCAGCTGCACCTGAATTTTGTAAAAACTCTACTTCAAAAGCTTGAATTTTTAAGTCTTTTGACAAACCAATTTTAAAAAACGAATTGTAAGGGTGTCGTTTTCCTGTCATTCTTAAATCATCATGTCTGTTTAAAATATATTTTACGGGTCTGTTTAAAAGTTGAACTGCAACTGCAGCCATCACAGCCCAAGGAGTTGCTTGGTCTTCTTTTCCTCCAAATCCACCGCCTAAGCGAATAACATCTACTTCTATTTTATGCATTGGAATGCCCAAAACTTTAGCCGCAGTTTTTTGAACTTGCGTAGGTCCTTGTGTAGATGAAGTGATTTTTAAAGTTCCGTTTTCTTTAGGTTCTACATAACAACCTTGAGTTTCTAAATACAAATGCTCTTGACCGTTAGAAAAAGTTTCTCCTTCAAAAACATAATCACAATTAGCAAAAGATGTTTTGGTATTCCCTAATTCAAAAGATCTTGGTGCATTGATAAAGCTTCCTTTCTCTTTGGCTTCTTTGGCAGTTGTAATTACAGGAAGTTCTTCAATCTCAATGCAAATTAAAGCACGTGCTTTTTTTGCGATGGCCTCAGATTCTGCGACAATAAAAGCAATGGGTTGTCCCCAAAAATGAACTTCATCTTCTGCCCAAAGGGGCTCGTCAGGAATAATTCCTCCAATCTGGTTTTCTCCTAGAATATCTTTGTAAGTAAATATCCTTACAACACCTTGTAAAGCTGCTGCTTTGGTGTAATCTACTTTTTTTATTTTTCCATGAGCTTTTGGCGAGTCGAAACACAAGCCAAAAAGTGCATCTTGGCGTATCATAATATCATCTACAAAAAGAGATTCGCCACGCAAATGTGTATAACTGTCTATGTTTTTCATTTGCTTGTGAAATTTTGAAGTTGAAATTGTGTTGGGAATAAGGTGATGAAATGTGCAAAAAACAATTGTTTTGCCAAGAGTCTTTTATAAATATTGGTTCCTCTTACATCACTAATCGGACTTATTTCTGCTTGTAATATTTCTTCTGCGGATAGGATAGTTGCTAGGTTGAGCTCCTCTCCTAAAAGAAAAGCATTGGTATTTGTCAAGTATTTCGGAATTGCAGCAACACCACCAGTAGAAAAATGCGCATCGGTAATTATGTTGTTCTCAATAGAAATGCTTCCAGCCGAATTTACACTGGCAATGTCTAAATGCGTACGCTTGCTTACTTTTTCGAAATTGAAATGTGCATTACTTGTTTGAATCGAAAAAGAAATGCTTTTGATAATTTCATTGGCAGCCAAATCATATTTTTTATAGTCGAGGTGAAATTCTTGAAACGTAAGCTCTCGTTCCTTTCCGTTAGTATCTATAATCGTTAAAGTAGAATTTAACGCTAAAAAGAAAATAGACATGTCTCCAATAGGAGAAGCGTTTACAAAGTTTCCTCCTAAGGTCCCCATATTTCTGATTTGCTCTGAAGAAACCAATTTTAAGAATTGATTTAATTTGGGGAACAAGGTTTGTAATTTTCTGTTTTCTGCTATTTCTGTAACTGTTGTGTTTGCTCCAATTGTACAAATACCTTCTTTAAAACGAATGCCATTTAAATCGGAGTTATCACTCAATAAATGCATTTCTTCATCCGCCATTTCATCCGCAAAGCGAACATATAAATCTGTACCATTGGCAACTTTAATCCCAGTTTTGTTTAATTTTTGAGGAGCAATCGCTTTTAATTTTTCTGGTATGCTTTTAAAATAATCAGGAATAAACTCATTGGTAATCAACCAATCTATTTGATCATTTTTATTTTTATCTCTTAGTTTTTCTTCGAGTTCAATTCCTGCTTTTTCAATAGATTTATAACCTGTGCATCTACAAATATTACCACTAATTGCATCATTACAGCTAGTAGAATTGTTTTGTTGTAAAGCAAAACCAGTCATTGAAACCACAAACCCAGGAGTACAAAAGCCACATTGAGTAGCAAAATTATCTGCCATTGCTTGTTGCGGAAAGGTCAATGATTTTGAAATATTGATACCTTCTATTGATACAATATGTTTTCCATGCGCATTTCCCAAAGGAGAAATACAAGAAGTAATAGATTGATATTGAAGCGTATCATCTGCAGTTAAAGATCCAACCAAAACCGTACATGCACCACAATCGCCTTCTCTACAACCAATTTTGGTTCCTTTCAAATGCTGGTGTTCTCGTATAAAGTCAATTAAGGTAACTCCGTTTATAACATCGGTTCTGATTACGGTGTTGTTTAATATAAATTCTGTCATAAGCAAGGTTCAAGATACGAAAATGTTGGAATACTATTGGCTTTTTATAAAAGCATCTTCCTTTCATGGTTTAAAGAAAGCTTTTTATCTTTGTTCTGAATAGATCTATCAAAGGAACCCATGGGAATTGTAGTAGAAAAGAAAGCGGTAAGAATTGCCATAAAATTGCAACGAGATTCAATTGAACTTGAGTGTAAATCAGCATATGATGCTTTGATATGTAAAGAACTAGAGCAATTAATTATTGATCGTAACTGCCAAGTTGTGCATGCGTATATTCCCATGGGAAGTGAAATTGACATCAAACCATTATTAGAAAAATTATGGCAAAACAATACAACTGTTGTAGTGCCCAAAACCTTAAAAAAAAGAAAACTAGAACATTTGGTATTGGAATCTTTCTCTAATTTAGAAGCTGGAGTCTACGGCACTTCACATCCAAAAAACGGAACTGTTTTTACAGGTGAAATTGATCTTGTAATTGTGCCAGGCTTGGCTTTTGATACAGAGAACTACAGATTGGGTTATGGCGGCGGTTATTATGATACATTTTTAGCTGAACATTCAAAAGCTTATACAGTTGGTATTGGATATCCTTTTCAAAAAGTGAACTCAGTTCCCAAAGAGGTGCATGATGCTTGTTTAAGTACAGTATTGATAAAGGAATTTTAGAACCGATATTTACTTAATTTCAAAGGTAGTTACTACAAAACCATGATCTGAAGGATAGGTGATTACCTTGCTGTTAATTCTAAAAGGTTCATTGAAATACACTTGATAGGCTTCTGATTTTATAGAGCGAATAGATTTTCCTTTGTAAAAAATATAGTCGATTCTATGCGCGTCATTTTTCCCTTTGGTATTCCAAGTAATTCCAGGATGTGTATTGGGATTTGGGTTTTCTTTTCGGTAAGAATCTATAAAACCTATTTCTTCCAATACTTTTGTTGCATACCAAGGAACAATTAAATCATTGTGTAACTTTTTAGTTTGAGTGTCCCAATCTTTATGAGAGGGTGTATTCATATCTCCTCCAAAAATAATAGGTGTGTCATCTGCTTCTTTAGTGTATTTTTTTAAATATGGGAGTACATTTTGAATCATTTTAAATTTACTTCCAGTTTGTTCCCAAGCTAATAATTCTTTGGCCGATTTCCCCATAGTTTCTGGAGCATCACTCCATGGTGTATAATGAAACCAATTAGAGAAAAAACGAATCTTTTGATTGTGAATGATCACTTCTCTACCACCTAAATAAAATGGGTATTTGGTATCGATTCTTTCTCCAAAAGGATATTTTGAGAAGATAGATAAATTCACGTTTTTATTGTCCAAAGCCGTACCTTCTTTAGCGATTAAGTGAAAGTTATAGCCTAGAGATTCTGCAATCAATTTTCCAGATCCATAGGTTTCAACCATTAAAATAATATCAGGGTTTATTTCTTTAATGATTTTAATTGCGTTTTCCTTTCCATTTTTAATGTCATTAGCACCATGAAAAATATTCCATGCCATCACTTTAAAGGTATTGTTTTGTGCTGTTGCTTGAAACACGAAGAGAATGAAAAAGAAATAAAAGAGTTTGTGTGTATTCATAAGTTGTGAATTGAATAGATCTACGGTTTTGTGAAGTTTTTAACTTGTTTTGGAAAGATACTTAACTCGAGTGAATTTTCATTCTGTCTTTTAAGATGCAATATCTTTTTTATAGTTATTCTTTAATACATCTAACAGAGGTGCCAAAACTTAATGTTGATGAACCTATAAAAGTTTTGTCAGTATCGTACAGTAAGGATACGGTTTCATAGGTGAATTGATTTAATTGATTTTTTGTACCCCAATTAGCAATAATACCATCTACTTTTGGGGTGCCAAAGGTATCAACATAACCTGCGGGTAGTGCATTAAAACCAAAAACATTGTCTCCATGTCCGTTATTAAACCAACCAGAATCACTTTTTAAAGCAAAAGCATCTCTATTAGCATACCCATTTTCTTTTACATTAGAAATTAATTGTTTCCAATCTTCTAAAGTTGCAACCCGCCAACCTTTAGGTGCTAATTTCCCAGAATTGATCGCAGCAAAATTATAGATTACTCCATAATAATCTGAAGGAATGTCAAAATCTACAGCATTGTTAAGATCATTCGTGCTTGCCCATTGATAACGACCTTCATTAGATGCCCAAGGAGAAGATTTTATGGGCTCACCATCATTAAAAGTAGTTGTTTTTAAGTTTTGCGTCATCCATATTTGCTCCCCAATTTTGACAGTCTCATAAATGTTTCCATCAATGTCTATAATCTTTTCTACTTCTTGAATAGTATCTTTAGTGCAAGATAGAAGTGCTAAGGTGAATGCAATAAGTAATAGTTTGATTTTCATGAAACTAAATGTAGTTATATTTAATAATACTTTTCAAAAAAACTTTTATATTTTTTATCATTTTTTAGAAAAAAACAACCCCTGACATGATTTGACATCTCTCGCTGTTATTTTTGCATCATAATTAACAAACAAAGATGAAGAAATCAGGATTTACAGAGGTAATTAATGCCTCTAAAGAAAAAATTTGGGATGTATTATTTAATCAATATGGAGATATTCATGTACACAATCCAGGAATGATAGCCTCTAATTATGAGGGCAATGCTACAAAAGGCGAATTAAATTGTGTGAGACATTGTCAGTTCAGTGAGAAGTTGTCTTTAGACGAAGTGATCACTGAAGTTGATGAAAATAATAGCTTTAGAGTAGTAGTTACAAATCATAATCTACCACTGATTAAACAAATGTCTGCTAGGTACGAATTGACTTCTGTTGGAAATGATAAGACAGAAGTGAAGATGACTACTTATAATAGTACGTCTCCTAGTTTTATGATTCATTTAGTAAAAGGGCCAATGGCAAAAGCATTGCGTAAACACCTGTTTGGTTTAAAGTATTATATAGAAACAGGAAAAACTGTGAATCCAGAAAATTACGCAGTAGTTTTTAAAAACTACAAGTAGTACAATCAGCTAATTTGATACTAGACAAAAATGCAATAAACAAAAAAAATCAATGCTATATGAGCATTGATTTTTCTTCGTTATATCTACTGCTAAAAGCTTTTTAGTTTTCTTCCAAACGCTTCAATTGTCTTTTAAAATAAGCTGAGTTTGGAGAACCTAATTTCTCTGCAATTTGCAATGCACCTTCAAAGGCTTTGGCGGCATTTTTAAATTGTTTTAATCCTTCGTATGCTCTTGCCAACGTATTAAATGCTCCCATAGATGTTGGGTTGTTTTTTGTGTTTAATACTAACAATTCAATACCTGATTTTTCTTGTTTATCTCTAATCAACACAGTTGCTAAACGTCTTAAAGTGTTATCAGCAATTACGTTTTCTGTATTGTATTTTTGTGCTCTTTTAGTGTAAAATGCTTTTAGTTGTTGCATTCCACCACGAGATGTATATTCTGCAAAACTGGTGTATGTTGGAGATTGAAAATCTTGAAACACATCTGTCAATCCTTTAAACATAGTTAAGTACGGTGTTGTCATGTGTACTTGATTTGGGATGAAATCATATTCCCAAGGAAAATTTTTAGGTGCTTCTTTCTTTAAAAGTGCTACAAATTTATCCATAGCATCTGTTACTACTTGTCCTTCGGCTTCAACTCCTGCAATAGAAAAGTACAAGGGTTTAGAAATATTTTTCTGTGTTTTAAATAGTGTACTGTATTGCGTTAATAATTCTGAATTAAATATCTGAATCACAGGGCTTGCAGCAATATAATTGTCAAATACATTTGTATCTGTTGCTAAATAATTTAATGTAAATGCGCCTGCCATAGAATGTCCAAACAGCGTTTTGTGTTTGCTAGTTCTGTAGTTGCTGTTTACAAAGGGAATTACTTCTTCTTTAATGTATTTTTTAAAATTGTCTCTTCCGCGACCTAAATCTCTACCACGAGTACCACGATTGTTTGGTATCGCAACAATAATAGTCTCTGGCATTCTTCCGTTTTGTGCCAAAAGTGTTGTTGCGTTGATGGCTTGGTTAAAATGATTATCACCATCTAAGACATACAAAACACCGTAATTTTTAGAAGAGCTAGCATAACTAGCTGGTGTATGAATTAACAAAGTGCGCTCTTCTTTTAATATAGAAGAAGTCATTTTGTATTCTTTTCCTACCATTTCTGTGATTGCTGTTGAAACTGGTTTTTGTTGTGCTTGAATGCTTACAATAAAAAGAATTGCAAACAATTTAGTAATGATTTTTATCATTTGATTGTTGTATAATTTTCGCCAAAAGTAATCCCTTCTTAAAAGGTTATTGTCCTTTTAAGAAGGGATTATCAGTACTTTAACAGGTTTTATTAATGTTGTGTTAAATGAAGTGAATTACTTGTTTAGAGTTCTTTTTTTTACGCGGGCTAAATTCTTCTTAAAAGAAACGGTATTTGTGTGAAAGTGTTTTTTTGCCAGGTCAACTGCTTTTACATAGGCTTTTTCTGCTTCAATAAGTTGTTGTTGCTTTTCATAAAACTCACCCAAACTATCCCATGTATTTGCAGATGAAGAAAAGTATTTAGTGTTCAATTTAAAATAATACAATCCTTTTTTTGCATCCGTTTTTGCAAATTCATAAGCGGTTCTGTTGATTAGATCTTCTGCATTTTGATTCTCTTTAATGAAGCTTACAATCAATGTTTCTAAAGCCTCCGTATCCATTTTTTCTTTTACATGCATTCTAATCACACGTTGTATATAGCCACCAGTTGGGAATACGTTAAAACCCGCACTTTTTGTCAACACCTTGTGGTATTTTTTGATTTGAGTATACCCACCTTCTTTTAAAAACTGAGCTTTGGTTCTAAAACTTGGTACAATAATTCGAGTGCTGCTGCTAAGGTCTTCTTGATGGGTTTTTCTGTAAATTTGACTCACCATTTTATAGGGTTGAATACGAGCTGCATTAGATAATATAATGATGGTAGTACCATCATCACCCATAAACAAATAACTGGTAAACATATTTACACTTCCGCTATGTCCGTAAAATTGTGCTTGTGGAATATATCGCAAAATTTCCACGTCATTTCGCATCCATCCGTAGGTGTATCCGTTTGAATTCTTTTTAAACAGCTTTTTTGTAAGACGCTTTTTTAACAATTTATTGTCTTGTAATGCTTGAGACCAAATAAACAATTCTTTTGCCGTAGCATGCATTCCACCAGCAGTATAAGTATTGCTTTGATCTCTGTTTTCACTTTCAGTGTACGTTCCTTTTCTTAAACGATAGTTTTTTACAATCTCGTTTTTTAAGAAGTCATTGTCTCCAAAACCAGTATTTTTTAAGTCTAGCGGATTGGCAATGTAGTCTGCTATCAATTCCGAAAATGTCAATCCAGTTACTTCTTCTAAAACTGCTCCTAATAAGACGTATCCTAAACTACTGTATTCAAATTTTGAACCAGGAATGGTAGTTAGGCCAGTTTTGTTAACCAATTGTGCATATTCTGTTGGTGTCATTTTTTGACTAGAAAAGGAACGCATACTTTTTATATGTCCTCTTAAGCCATCATAATGTGGTATGCCAGAGGTGTTTGCTAATAAATGGTGAATAGTAATTTGTTTCCCTTTCTCTTTGTCTATATACGGTAAGAAATCGGTAATGGGTTGGTTTAGTTTTATCGTTCCTTTTTCTACCTGTTGTACTACCAATAAAGCCACAAAAGGCTTAGTTAACGATCCAATTAAGAATTTTGAATCTGTGGTTAATTTTTTCTTGGTTTTAAAGTTTGCAAAACCATAGGCTTTGTTGAGTAGAATTTGGTTGTCTTTTGCAACTAGCACTACGCCGTTAAAGTTAGAACGAATGCCCAATGCTTTTCCTTGGGTTGTGTATTGTTGTACAAAGGCATCTAATTGTTGTGCGTGTAGCGTGTTTGCCACTACTATGAAGGCAATGACATGTAAGATTTTTTTCATGTTAAAATTGATTATTATTTTAACGCAAAATTAGAACGTCTACCATTAAATACTTGCTTCATAAGTACTGCTTTCTTAGGTCATTCTTACCTCATTAAAAGGATAAGTGGTAGTAAACGAGTTGTTTGAGTATTTCTGGAGTTTTTTCTATCTCCAAGTTCTCTAAAAGAAATTAGGAACAAAAGAAAATACAGTTAGGTCTTTTGCATTTAGTTTTGTGACTTGTTTTAAGCTGATGATTAGATTAAGTATCACAAAAAACAGGTATACAAAGAGCTCTACAGGAACAGGTCTATATCCTTCTAAACCTGTAATTAAATAAATGACAAAATCGGCTAAAAAGAACGACAATACAACAGCAATAGTCCACAGAATTTGAAAGCTTAAAACATTTCCAGCGGCCGAATTATTTGAAAGTAATGCCTTCTTCTTTTTCCAAAATAATATCGGAATAATGATGTTGCCGAATGGTATTAACGAACCTAACATACCTGCCATAACCATGCGTTTTAAGATTGGAGATTCTTCTGCTGAGGTATCTACACTAGGTTTTGATATTGTTTCTTCTGTGGCAATGAGTTCTGCAAAATCAATTTCTAAAGCTGTGGCCAATGTTTTTAGGGTAAACGATCTTGGTTGCACAGTTCCTTTTTCTATACGTTGTATGGTACTTAAAGAAATGTTGGCTTCCGCAGACAAAGCCTCTTGAGACAATCCTTTGTTTTTGCGTGCTGCTACAATTTTTCTTCCAACGTTATTCTTAGTCATGTACTTGATTGATATGCTAAAATACGGTTATTGGTTTACATGAGTATAGAATAGTTTGAGAAAAGGGAAAAGCTGTTTTACTACTATTGATAAATAGTAAGTTAATTGTTAGATTGTTGGAAAAGCAGGAGTTGTCATTTGATATTTTTCGTGCAAAAACAAAGGCAGTTTTTGCAAAGGAGTTTCCAAAGAGAGCAACGGTCTGGAAGCGATGTAAAAACGGGCAGTAGTTTTTCAGAATAAAAATCTGAAGACTAGATTTTTTTGTTTCGTTTTTTATCAATGGGAAAAATGAAAAGGAAGGAAAAGAGTGTTAGTTATTAGTTGTGAGTTTTTGATTGTTGGAGAAGCAAGTATTGTTCTTAAGAATGTTTATATAAAAAAAAAGAGCCTAACTTTATGTTTAGCTCTTTTTAGCGTATTCTTTTAGATGGATAACAAACCTTAGTTAGACGAAATAATCTTCTTCATTAGATTAGTATTTGGAAAATCTATAGGAAATATCATTCCGTTTTCTGACCAGCCTTTATTTGTAATATAATTATTTTGTATTTGAGAATTCCTTAGAACACCATTCGTGAACAACGGATAGTATTTAATATCAGAACTAGAAGCAGTTAAGAAATTAATATTGAGTTTATTGTTGGCATTGGTTGGATCCTTTTTAAGAAAATCAGAAATATGACTTGTTTTTTGTGCATAATTCCAACCATTCGGAGTTTTTTGAGTTCTTTCTGTAATGCCCGGAATTGTCACGGTATGACAATGGTTATTTAGTGGCCATGGTAGGCACACTTTATGATGTCTTGCCGGGATACCAGGAATAATTACCTTTTCATAATAGTGCATGTGTAGCTCGTAACTGTCTTGTATGTTAAAGAGATTCCAAGGATATCCACAATTAGAGGTCACTCTATTTAGCAGTACAATTTTTCCTCTTAGATCACTCATTTCAACATCTTCAATATTTTTTTTATGATCATAAGAGCGTTCTAATGTTGCAAACTCTTCCATGTCTGCAGCATCAATTGGATATTTGGATTCTTCTGATTTGATAGACATAAATACCATTTCTGTTGGGTTTTTATCAAGAAATTGATTGATTGGAGATAAAACGGTATGTGCAAAATCTCCTCCTACTGGTGCAGGTCCATGCATTAATATATACACCGCAGAATTTTTTATACTAAACGGCTTGGCTATATCTTTACTTACTATTTTAGATAGGCGAATATCTAAAAAACGGATGCCTTGATTTAGTTGCTGCTCTATAGACCAATCTTGCGTCTTGGTATAAGGAACTGCTGAGTTAAAGGTTCCACTGTCGTGTGTGCCTGGTATGTTTACATTAATTATTTTTTTTGAATCTGGAATGGTAGACATCCAATTGCTTGTATTTGCCATAACTTATAATTTAAAAGGTTTAAAAAAAGTACTTCATTGATAATCCAATATTACGAGGTAGCTTCATCAATATATAGTTCATAATCTTCACCATCGCAATCTGGGTCTATACAAAACGAAATAGCGTTTACTTGGAAATCTTCCCAATCACTAGGGTCTATCGGCCAACCACCAATTTGGTTCATGTCTGCATCAAAGACCATAAATAAAGCGTAGTTATAACCAGAATCAACAGGACCTGCAGCAACACCTCCAAATACAGAAACACCATCTGAAAACTTCGCATAGGAAGCAGCAATATATTGGCCTTCTGTAACTCCTTCTGGTAGCGTAGATGGGTTTTGCATAATGTCTGTCCATAAATTTTTCCCATCTTTTGGGATGGTCATTGTAGCTGTAAATTGTGATGTGCTCATAGTTTTAAGTTTAATGATAGAAATTGTGTACACAAACTTAATGGTTGTAAGTTGTAGATTTACAGGTATTTATACGTGAATTTTTAGCGAAATAAAAAAGGAAAGACTCGAAAGGTTGGTGCTTTTCGTCATTTCGAGTGCAACCAAGTAATCTCATTACTTTTAGATACTGTTAGGCTGATTACTTTACTGTGTTCACAATGACGGTTTGCTTTTGTTTAAAGATTTCATACCTAGAATTAGTAGTATTACAATCAAACTAATAAAAAAAAGGCTTGTTGATATGCTTTTTACTACAGAAAAGAAACTTGTTGTTTTTATTGCTGTCTCGGTCAAGAGAGGGTAATTTTGTAATAGGATGATAATTCCGACATTTTCTACATAATCTGCTATTCCTGCAAGTACTGGTAACAGACATAGAAAAATAGATGAGGTATTTA
Source organism: uncultured Flavobacteriaceae bacterium (assembly GCA_913062575.1). Lineage (GTDB taxonomy): Bacteria > Bacteroidota > Bacteroidia > Flavobacteriales > Flavobacteriaceae > Polaribacter. The sequence goes on from CAJXVT010000006.1 coordinate 28,251, forward strand.
GCTTGTTTAATTTTTTTAGAAAATATGCCAAGAGCAAAGAATACGTCAGTCCAAAAAGTAACGGATACACCATGTCTACAGGTAGTTGGGTTGTTAGATATGTTTCACGTCCAGTTTCTCCCAACGCCTTGAATAATTTGTTGACATAGCTTACGTCATATCCCATTGGCATCATGTCTAATAATTGGATTCCATTAGCGAAACTCATTGTATTGGGAATTGTAACCGTTAACATAAATACATATACTGCATTGGTCAATATAAAAAGGACTAAAACTATTTTGCCTGAGCTGTTAGCATTTATGAATTTACTGAATTGTTTCATTATTTTTAAATATCTGTTATCGTGTATGTTTTTAATAATCAGCAAACTAAACAGGAACCACTTTTGTCTTCTTTTTCCCAAACCGTTTACGAATAATTAATTGCGCAACAAACAAATTCGCAATCCAAGAAATCCAAGCATCAATAGGATATGCTTCTAAGAATTCTAATTGAAAAGCAATAATTAAAAAGGGCATCCACAATCTAAAAGTAACTCCTGTAAATGTCACTGCATAACTACGAATCATCCAACGTTCGTGTTGTTGTATGTTTTTATTTCTAATGGCTTTGTATGCAATATAAGTGCAGATAAACCAAGCAATAGACATGCCTGCAAAACCTGTTTTGGCAATCCATCCTCCAGTTGCATAGTAAGCAGCAATTAAACCACTAACACTACTTAATAAAACAGCAATGATATATACTTTTCCAACCAACCGATGGATGTGTAATTTTTTTACTCTTAATTTTTTAAGGAATAAAGACCAACCAATCAATAGCGAGAATCCACCCAAAGAAATATGAGTGTAAAATGCAACACTCCAAAAGGTGTTTGCTAATAATTTTGGAGTTTTATGGCTCAATAAACCTTCATTATGGTTTACGTCTAAAAATGTTAATGGGTACAAGCCAATGGCAATTGCAAGGAGAACAATCAGCACCCAAAATGAGGTATTGGTAAATTTTTTAAAAGGTGATATTGTTGGTTTTCTGGTTGCAATAGACATGTGCTTCTTGTTTATAATTATGAAGCAAACATAGCAAGACAAAAGGGTTTGAGCGTGTCAACTTGTAAGATGGCACCTATTTTTGAACAGAAATAGCGTATTGAGAAGGTGTAAGACCCGCATGTTTTTTAAACGAACGATTGAAAGAAGATTTTGAGTTAAAGCCGCAATCATATGCCAATGCTAGTAAGGTGTATTGTTGGTTTGTAGGAATGGCAATCAATCGTTTAAATTCTGCTACGCGAAAGGCATTGATAAAGTCGAAAAAGTTTTTACCTTCCTTTTCGTTGATAATTTGCGATAAATAATTGGGCGAGATGTCTAATTTTTGTGCCAAGTCATTTAAAGAAAGTGTAGTTTCTGTATAATAACTTTCTTTGGTGAGTTTCTCAATTAAGTTTTTATAAAGGTCTTCTGCAGTTTCAGATGAGAGTCCAGAAGAAGCATATTTTTCTTTTTTCTCTTGGGATGGAGGCTGTTTTAACGATTTTACATTGCTAAAAATATCACGCTGTTGCACACCAAAAAAACCAATGAGAATTACAAAAATAGCAACGCCTCTAAAAATATAGAATCCGTTGTTAAAGAAAATAACAATCACCCAAATAGCGCCAATTCCGAAAATTAATAATTTTAACCATCTTAAATTGATGTCTTCAATATCAGAAAACTGATTGCGAATGTTCTTTTTATGTTTCCACAGTAAAAAACTAGACCAGCCCACATAAACAACACCAGATGCAAAAATAAGAACGAGATTGATGAGTCCAAAGAGTTCGCTATAGCCTTTTCCTTTGTTTTCTAAAATGGTTGCTTTCTCTTCTGCCGACAATAAAAAGAAGGGCAATAAAAAGAGATAGGAGAGAAGTGCAGGGAGTAGATGCAATAATATGGTTGTTTTTTTCTTTGGAAACTGATTGGTAACCGAAGCCACATAAAAGTATAAAAACACTGCTTGTAGTAAAGGCATTGGCAAATGCATGCCAATTAAAGAAGGTGGGATTTCTCCGAAATAATTAGCATAAAACAACGATAAATGTGCAGCCATTAACAGCATCCATAATAGCAGAATAATATCTGAGTTGGATTTCTGTTTCTTATTAAAAAGCAATGCCGAAATAAATAAGGCAATACTCGCACCTGCTATGTAAATCATAAGATTACCTTGTTTTAATCGCTATACTTTTTTACTAGTTATATAATAGTTTTCATCGACAATTAAAAAAGGTTTAGTCTTCGTGAAATTGTTTGGGTTTACTCCAGTAATTGTTTTCCAATTAGTTGTAGGTTTTAATAATTGATGTTTTTCTCCAATAATTACTTTTAGTGGCATATTAAAGCCAGTAACGACATTATTCCAACGATATTTAACCTTGCCATTTTCTACTTTATATTCAAAAACAGGAATGCGAACATCTCTTAAATACTGATCAAAAATGGTTGATAAATTAATACCAGCAGTTTTAGACATATATGCTTCAATTTCTTGTGTAGTAACTGTTTTATGGTAAAATGTTTTATTCAATCCACGTAATACTTGTCTCCAAGTTTCATCATTATCAATTACAGTTCTAATGGTGTGTAACATGTTTCCACCTTTGTTATACATATCTCCAGAGCCAGAATTGTTTACGTCATATTCTCCAATAATTGGTCTGTCATTTCTAATGCCTCTACGGTTCCCGATTACATATTCTGAAGCCGCTTTTTTTCCGTAATAATAATCAATAAACAAACTTTCAGAATAGTTGGTAAAACTTTCGTGCACCCACATGTCTGCCATGTCCTTATAGGTGATGTTATTGGCAAACCATTCGTGACCTGCTTCATGGATAATAATAAAATCGAACTTTAATCCCCATCCAGTTCCTGAATTGTCTCTTCCTAAATAGCCTTTTTTGTATTGATTTCCGTAGGTAACAGAACTTTGGTGTTCCATACCTAAATAAGGAACTTCTACCAATTTAAAACTGTCTTCATAAAAAGGGTATTTCCCAAACCAATGCTCAAAAGCTTTCATCATTTTTGGAGCATCTTTAAAATGTACTTTCGCTTTTTCTAAATTGTCTCTTAAGACATAGTAATCCATATCTAAAACACCATCTTCTCCATTAAATTTTTCTGAAAAATGAACATAATCTCCAATGTTTACGTTTATTCCGTAATTATTAATTGGGTTTTTTACTGTCCAATGATAGGTTGTTGTATTGTTATTATGTTTTTCAATTTTCTTTAGTCTTCCATTAGAAACATTCATCAAGTTTGAAGGCACACGAACGCTTATATCCATGCTCTCCACTTCATCATACATATGGTCTTTGTTTGGCCACCAAACACTAGCTCCTAATCCTTGACAAGAAGTGGCAATAAAATGCTTTCCGTTTTTATCTTTTTTCCAAGAAAAACCACCATCCCAAGGAGCACGTTTTGCTTCTTGTGGTTTTCCTTCATAAAACACGGTTATAGAATTTGTATCACCTACTTTTTGATCTCTTAGCAAATGAATAAAATGAGCATTTCCTTCAGAAACCACTTTTAATTGTCGGTCCATTTGTTCTACTCTGGTAATCTTAAGAGGTGCTTGTAAATCTATCTGTAATACTTTATGCGATTTTAAAACCGTATACTTTACCGTATTTTTTCCTTTGATGGTTTTTGTCTCTGGAAAAACCTCAATATCTAAATGATAATATTTTAAATCCCACCATGCACGTTCTGGAGTTATAGAACCACGTAAGGTATCTTGGCGAGTAAAATTGTTTTTTTGAGCGTTTACAGAGATTGCAATAAAAAGAAATGCAATACAGATTAAAAATTTGTTCTTCATGATAGATGTAATAGTTGGCGAAAGTTATGGTTTTTGAATGCTATCTTCAAGCGCTTTGTCTAAAATCTTATAAGAAAATGTAAAACCAGATTTTTCTGTTTTGTTAGATAATACTCTACTTCCTGTAGTTAAAAGGATAGCCATTTCTCCAAAAATAATTTTTAAGAAAAAAGTAGGAACTCCAATTGGAATGAATATTTTGTTTGTTTTTTTAGCAAGTATTTTTGCAAAACTAAAACTAGTTTTTGTTTCTGGAGCAACAGCATTGTAAATACCCGTAAACGTGATATCTTCAATGGCTTTGAGATACATATTTGTCAAATCTTCAATATGAATCCAAGGAATATAATGTTTGCCAGTAGCAATTGGGGTAATCGCAATTGGCGTATTCATTTTTGACAATGCACCTCCATTTTTAGACAGTACAATTCCGACTCTGAGTATTGTGGTTGGTATATTTATGGTTTTAAATTTTAAAGAAGAGTTTTCCCATTGTTGGCAGACACTTCCTAAGAAATCGCTAGCAGATTCGTCTGATTCTTTAAAAATACGTTCTGAAGTAATGGCTCCATAATAGCCAACAGCAGAGGCTGCAATAAAGCCTTTAAGTGGTGTTTTTAATTTTTTGATAGTATTGAAAAGTAGCTCTGTAGTTTTTGTTCTGCTGTCAGTAATTTCTTGTTTTCGTTTTGTTGTCCAGCGTTTATCTGCAATTCCGGCACCAGCTAAATGAATGATATACTCAATATTTATAAATGCATTTTCGTCTATTTCGTTGTTGGTGCTATTCCAGTAAAATTCATTTTTTCTTGTAGGGTTTCTAGTTAAAACTCGAACAATATAGTTTTTGTTGACTAATTTCTTTTGAAGATATTGTCCAACCAAACCTGTTCCGCCTGTTATCAATATAGTTACCAATCTCCTCTAGATTTTATGTTTTGCTCGCAAAGTTTCATGATTTCTAAAATACGCTTTTCTCGTGTGGCTTCTCTTTTGGCTTGGTTAACCCAATACAAATATCCTTTTTTATAAGATTTAGCAAAGCCTTGATAGTTTTTAAAAGCAATTTGATTTTCATTAAATGCTTCTTGTAGTTCTTTAGGAATTACTAAGTTTTCTACATCATCTAAAGCAGTCCATGAACCATTTTTTTTACCAATGTTAATTTTGTCTATTCCAGATTGATGCATTAAATTATCGGTTACCAATTCTTTAATGTATCTTTTGTTTAGAGCACTCCACACACTTTTTTCTTTTCTTGGAGTGAAGGTTTGTTTTCTTTTTCCGTCACCTAAACTCTTTACGGTAGAGTCTATCCAACCAAAACACAAAGCAACTTTTACGGCTTCTTCCCAGCGCATACTTTCTTCTTTGTTTTCTACTTTATAGAACACTAAATACACACCTTTATGTTCTGAATGGTTTTCTTGAAGCCAAGTGCGCCACTCTGAATGTTTTTTAAAATATAATAAAGGTTTTTCTACCATTTTCTAACAATTTTAGAAGGGAACACCACTACACTTTCATGACCATCTTTTCCAACAGCGGCAACTCCGAAAAAGAAATTATCAATCACAATTCCTTTTAATAAAAAACGTGAAACATCGCCAACATATCGACTGTTATCCCAAGTAGGAGAGGTTGTGTCTCTCCAATAAATTTTATAACCTACAGCTCCATCAACTTTATCCCATTGCAATTTAGCGGATGCCTCTACGATTCCACCAATTCCAACATTTTTTGGTGATGGTGGAGCAGAAGCCAATCCAGCCATGGTAATTGCATTAACTGCAGTTAGTTTTTTAGCATATGCAAAGTTTACGTGCTCAAAAGTATCTCCATATTTAATACCGTTTTCTGTTCTAAGATCTTGATGTTGCTGTGTGTAGTTTTCATGAGCTTCCATAATTCTAATTCCAGCAAACCCTATATCATTAAAAGGTCTATGATGTCCACCACGACCAAAACGATCTAATCGATAAATCATCATCGGATTCATTTCTGGCATATAGGTTTTTGTCATTTTATGTGTATAACGTGCTAATTGACGAGATATCCCATCTACTTCTCCACCGTAAAAACGACGTGCTCTTCGCTGTCTTTCAGTTTCATTTGCAGGCACGGGTTCTGAGAAAATTCTAAATGCTCTATTATCAATAACACCATCAACACCCGTAATATTTCCAATCATATCATTGTTTAAAACACCAATAATATCCCAATCATTGTCTTTTGCATATTTGGCCAATCCAGCTCCGCCAAAAAGACCTTGTTCTTCCCCAGACAATCCTACATAAATAATACTGTTTTCAAATTTGTATTTAGATAAGACTCTTGCTGCTTCAATGGTTCCTGCCATTCCAGAAGCATTGTCATTAGCCCCAGGAGCGTCAATTGTAAAATTCATTGTATTGCTTGAGCGAGAATCAATATCTCCACTCATAATAATATATCTATTTGGATATTTTGTTCCTTTCTGAATAGCAACTACATTTACAATCCAAGCATCGTGTGGTACACGTCGATTTCCTTTTTTAGTAACCAAGTCTTTTTGGTAAAAAGTAGTGATGCAGTTATTGCAATCTTTAGAGATATCATCAAATTCTGATTTTATCCAGCGGCGAGCTGCTCCAATTCCACGGGTAGTAGAAATGGTGTCACTAAAGGTATTTCTAGTTCCAAAATCGACTAATGTTTTAATGTTTTTTTTGATTCTATTTGCAGATACAGCATCAATAATATCATAGATTTTTTGATCTGTTTGAGAAAAGGAGAAAGTAATTACAAGAAGTAATGTAGCTGTTAGTAGTTTTTTCATGGTGAAAATTTGAACCACTAAGGTATAAAAATAAAAAAACCACTCCTGTTTAGAAGTGGTTTTTTTTGAATTGAATTGAAAAAGAGTTTATGCTTCCTTGTCCATTTTTTTAGTTTGATTAAAGCCAATAAATAAAGCAGCTCCAGCAGATAAAAAGATTGATGCAGAATAGAAAACACCTTCGTCAATATAGTTGTCTGGACGATCTGCCCAAGCACCGCTATATCCAAAGTTATAACTTAAAAGTGTTCCTAATAAAATTCCAACTCCAACTCCCATTGCTAATAAAGCTACGTTTAATAAAAAAACTTGTGCAAAAGATGTCGATTTTTTTCTTCTTTCTCCTTGCATAAATATTTTTGCGTCAACCCCTTTTTCAATTAATGCCAATCTTTCTTTGTTTCTTGTTGAAAAGAATAAATAAAAGATTCCGAAAATTGTTCCAAAGATGACTGTTAATACTACTAATGCTTCCATATTGTTTATGTTTAAATTTAATGATTATTTTTAATGCGTTCATTCCATATGACTGCTACTTTTAAATAAAGGTTACAAAAAAAGGAATTTTTTTTATTATACTTATTATAAGTGAAATAGCGTGATATTGAGAAACCTCTATTTTACTTACCTCTCCGCTACGGTCGAGATGATAGATGCGGTTGAGACGACAAACCTTGTTCTTTAAAATGAAGTGTAGCGTAATTGAGAAACTTCTGCTTTACCTCTTTATATATAGATCTCTCAGCTAGAGTAGAGATGACAAATATGCTCAAAAGGACAATTATTGCATTTAATGAAAAAAACTGTAACCTTTTTTATATATTATAGGTCAAAGATAATAATGGCCAACAAAACTGACGAAAACTATATTGAGTTAACCTTAAAAGGAGATCCTAATGCTTTTGCTTTTCTAGTAGAAAAGTATAAGGACATGGTATTTACGTTGGCCGTAAAAATGGTAAAGAGTAGAGAAGAAGCAGAAGAAGTCTCTCAAGATGCATTTATAAAAGCATATAAGTATTTACCTAAGTTTAAAGGGGATTCGAAATTTTCTACTTGGTTGTATAAAATTGCCTACAATACAAGTTTAGATGCCATTAAAAAGAAATCGAATTCTTATAATAATGTGGCTATTGATGAAATTACAATCAACTATATTTCATCTGTAGAAACTATTTTAGATGGCATAGAAAGAGAAGAGCGCGCAGAAGTAATAAACGATTGTTTAGAACAGCTGCCAGAAGAAGAGAAAGCAATTTTATTGTTTTTCTATTTTAAAGAGTTAAGTTTGAAAGAAATTGTAGAAGTTACTTCTATGAGTGAAGCAAACGTAAAAGTAAAATTACACAGAGCTCGTAAGAAACTATTGAGCATTGTGAAAAATACAGTAGAACCAGAGTTAATTAGTCATTATGGGAGAAAATAAACATATTGAAGAAATTGATGCTTTTGCAAAAAAGTATATCAAAGAGATTCCAGTTGAATCTCCTTCAGTAAATTTTACGGCAAATTTAATGAATACAATTTCTCAGTTACAAACAGAGAAAACAATTGTATACAAACCATTAATTTCTAAAAAAGGATGGTTTGTTGTTGTTGCAGCAGTCATTGCTGTAGTTCTTATTTCTTTTAAATCTAGTAAAGAAAGTATTTTCACTATGCCAGAAATAAATCTATCATTTTTAGAGAAGTTTAGCTTTTCTGGAGTTTTTGAAAGTGTTAGTGTTTCTACATCAACATTATATTTAGCAATTTTATTTTCTGTATTGATTTTTATTCAAATATTCTATTTAAAGGGGTATTTCGAAAAACAAATTAATAGTTAATCTTATTCTGAAACCAACGCGAGTTTAGTTCCTTTTTCATTGACAATAATTCGAGAAATATTTTTGTGCTTTTTAGCTGAAAATGTATGAAAGACACTCCATGTTTTATCCGTTGCAGGATTAAATTTCATCAAGGTGTTATTTATTGCTAATAACAGTGTGCCATCTGGCAACCAGCAAACATCTTCTTTATTGCCAATAGAATTGATAATACTGCTTGTTTCTCCAGTTTTAGGATTTAGCATTCTAATCTCCCAATCTTCTTTTGCTTTACTAATATAGCTTACGAATCTTGTATTCGGAATTTTATGTACAGATCTACCTACTTTTTTCTGAATTGTTCTATTTCTTTTCGATTTTAGCTCGCTAAGAATTAAATCTAAATCTTTACCAACAATCACAACATTAATGGCAGTGTTCTTTTTATACCACATTGGATAGGCTACTTTTAAATCGGCAATCAATTCTGTGCTTTTTCCTGTTTTAGAATTATATTTATAAAAACGTTGTAAACCATCATTATCTAGTCTTACAGCAGAAATATCTTTAGAATTCGGAATACGTTGTGGAGAATATTCTCCACCATTTGGTGTATCATTTAAAAACTTTATTTCACCAGTATTCATATTATATTTGGCAATATCGGTTAGCTTATCTCTGGTTGATGAAAAAACAATTGATTTACTAGAGTAAAAATGAGGCTGGCTGTCATAGCCAGGATTGTTGGATATGTTTATACCACTCGTAATTGCATAATTTCCATTGTCATTAGACAGGTTATAGAGATATACTTCTGTGTTTGATTGTGAAAATGCAATAGTTGTTGTAAGTAGTAAGAAAACTAGTTTTTTCATTGAGAATAGATTTCTTCAAATATAGTAAAAAGAAAAACCTCTTAGTTCTACTAAGAGGTTTTTTAGATTGAATAGTATTTCTAGAATTATTCTATAACTATTTTAGTAATATCTCTTGTTAATTGAGTTGGAGAAATACAATCGCAATTAGTTAAGATTACTACATAAGTCCCTTTGCTTGGTATGTACACTCCCATAGATTTGTATCCGAAAATACTACCTCCATGTTCATAAGAAACCTCATTGTTTATGGTTTTAATATTCCAACCATAGCCATAATTTATTTTCTCTCCGTTGTTTAACGTATAATTAGTATAGGCTTTTTGAAGTATTTCTTTTCTCAATAGTTTGTTTGTTATTAATGCTTGTTGCCAAAGATTTAAATCATCAACAGTAGATGTTAATGAACCGGCAGCATAAGGTAATGTATAGCTGATAAACATTGCGTTTTGGTATCCGTTTCTGTTATGATAACCAGAAGCTCTATTTTTTATTAGTTTAGACTGGCTATTATAGGTAGAATTCTTCATGCTCAATTTGTCAAAAATATGTTGTTGAATAAATTCAGCATAAGAAAGACCAGAAATTTTTTCGATGATGTAGCCTAAAATAATATATCCCGAATTGTTGTATTTGTATTTTTCTCCTGGATTAAAATCAACAGGCTCATTTTTAAAGAAATTGATCAATTCTAAAGGAGTCATATCATTTCTTGCTACAGCAAATAATTTTTTTATTCGTGTGTAACTTTTAATTCCAGAAGTATGGTTTAATAAATGATGTACGGTTATTTTTTGTCCATGAGTTGGGTAATCTGGAATGAATTTTGTGATTTCATCTTCCAGACTAATTTTACCTTGCTCTACTAACATCAATATAGAAACTGCTGTAAATTGTTTGGTCATGGAGCCAATTTCAATTCGGTTTTCTGGTGTCATCTTTACATTTAACTCAAGATTTGCTAATCCAAAAGCTTTGCGATACGTTGGTTTTCCTTTTTCTGATATAAGTACTACTGCACCTGTAGTATTTGCTTTGAGCTTTTCGTTTAAGAGTTTGTCTATTTTTGCTTCTTTAGTTTGAGAATATCCTATAGAGATAAAAGCTAATGTAATTATGAACACTATGCTTTTTGTTATTTTTTGTTTCATCTTGGTTTTTACTGTTTGTTTTCAGGTAAGACCTAGGCTGTATTGGTTAGGTTACAGAATACAGGGTGTAGTTTAAATGCAGGCTGATTTTTGTGTTCAAATAATTTTATTTGGTAAACTCAAAAATGTAAAGTATATTTGTCATAACGAAAAGTAAATTTTACATAATATAAAATATATTTGTCAATTATGAACACGAGAAAAATAATAGAGTGCGAACAAAGACGTTTTGGGAAAATTATAAATTTTAGATTGTCATCTAAATTTATGAAAGTTGGAATTACACTAGGAGCATTGTCTATTGTGATGATGCTTGTTAGAAAATTTGCTCTCGAAGGAGATACCGATTGGTTAAAGTTGTTATTGCAAAAGACATTGTTAGTCGGGTTGCTAATTATGTCTATATCAAAAGATAAAGAAGAAGATGAAATGGTTATTACATTAAGATCACAATCTTATGCTATTGCATTTGTTATTGGTGTTGTATATGCATTGGTAATGCCGTATGTTGAGTTTGGTGTAGATAGCGTTATAGGATCAAATGTTTCTGAATTTAAAAATTTAGGTGATTTTCAAGTACTATTATTTATGTTGATGATTCAACTGATGTTTTTTCATAGTTTAAAACGTTTTAGATAATGGTAAATACAATTAAAGTAGAACGCGCTATATTAAATCTAACACAAGACGATTTAGCTAAGAAAATAGGAGTTTCTAGGCAGACTATCAACTCAATTGAAGCCAATAGATATGTGCCTTCTACAGTCTTAGCATTAAAACTATCTGACGTTTTTGGAAAACCTGTAAATGAGTTTTTTAAACTTTCTAATGAAGATTAATTTATAGTTTTTCTTGTAGAGCTTTTCTCCAATAATAGATTCCAAACACAAAAGTAACAATAGCAAACATAACTCCGTATTCGCCAAGCCAATGTTCAGAACCTTCAACATTTGTTGTTAGTTTTGGAAAGATTTTCTGAATATAGACATTGCTAGCTGCGTGAAATAGTACTGCTGGCCATACACTTTTAGATTTAAAAGTATAGTAGGTCATTATAAATGACATAGAGACAATAACTACATAAAAAGTAGTCATTTCAAGAGCAATGTTACCGCCATAATATACAATTAATGGCCAATGCCACGTTGCCCAAACAATTCCGCTAAATATAGAAACCCAAGTAAAAGAAAGTACTTTTCGTAATTCGAAAATAAAGAAACCGCGCCAACCAATTTCTTCTCCTAACGTAGTTGCCATTGCTCTAACAACACTAACGGTTCCTACTAGAACAATCGCAATAATTAATGCGATAGTTGTGTTTAAAGTACCAATACCCATTAGCCCAATTTCTGTAGCCCAAGTAACAATTGTTTCTTTAGTTGCAATGTTGCCATATCCTAATAACCAAATTGCTGCATAAGTAATAGTTGCATAAAGTGCAGGGATAAAATATGACATACGAATGTGTTTCCAGTCTCCCCAATTCCAATGTAGAGAAGAGATTTTTCTCCCTTTTATTTTTAAAGTCAGAAATGCAGCCAAAGCTGGACACCACATTAAAGCGCCAATGTAAATCCTTGATGGATATAAATTGACAATTGCATAATGAAACACTGCACTAAAAAGCGTTACAATAACTAGAAAAATTGAGATTGTACTTAAAGCTTCTTTACGTTCTAATTTACTTTGCATATACTAATTTTTAAAGAAGACGAGGTAGATTTATTATTGTAACAATAATTTTAAACCATTGCTTTACTTAGTTGAACAACAGGCTCTATGTTTGTGTAATTTGGAACGTCTGCCATAATCTGTGCGGCATTTGGTCCGAATGAGTTTTGAAAAGATTCCATAGTGTCAAAATAGAGATTCCCCATGGCAATAAAAGTTGCTGGATCACCAGGTGCTCCGCCACCAAGACCTTCTTCTACAGATGCTCCTTTAACAGCATCGCCTAAAAGTTCTGCAACCATTGGTATGTGCTTGTTACAATAATAATCCATATCAAATTTTTTTCCTTCTTGATTTGGGTAGAATACGCTTAATTTAATCATGCCTGGTTTCATACTTTATTATTTTGAGTTGTTTATTTCTTAAAGATAGAAAAAACTTTTCAGTGTGAGTCATTGTATTCTAAATACAATATGTGATTTGGGTTTGTGTGAGCTGCTGATATTCTAAAATCATATTTTCCAACAATTTCAAAACCTCTTTTGATGTAAAAATCGATGGCTCGTTTGTTTTCTACCCAAACAGCTAACCAAATACCTTGTTGGTTGTGTTGCTTAGAAAATTCAATATTAAAATTGAATAACTCTTTGCCCAATTGCAAACCATAAAACTCTTTGAGTAAATACAATCTACTCATATAGGTTATATTTTCTGAAGAAATGTTTTTGTTTGTGGTATTGAGTGTAATTTTAGAATACCCAGCCAATTTAGTGTCATGATAAATCAAATAATAATGATTGTCTTGATTTGACAACTCTGTTACAAAGTTAGCTTCACTAAAATTGTCTGCTACATAATTGTCTATCTCTTCTTCGGATGCCGAATGTCCATGAGCTGTTAAAAAAGCTTCTTTGGCAATTGGAGCTAGTTGTTTGGCGTCTTGAAGTGTGGCTTTGGTGATTTTGATCAAAATAAAATTGTATTAAACTATCTCAGGATAAAAACCTTCAGCAATTGCACCAACAGACAGCGCAATCCATAGTAGAAATACTGCCAGTATAATTTTTAATAGATAATGTATAGAGATGCCAAATTTCTTTTTGATATAATGATTTGTGGTTGGGATGTATAAAAATGAAACCAGCATAAACGCAATTCCTAAATAAGGATCATTTCCTCTTAGAATATTTAAAACACCGATGATGAAAATTACAAATCCTACAGCCCAGCTTATCGAATTTAAAAGTGATTTTTTGCTCATGTTTTTATGATTTAGTGCATACTAATTTACATATTTTTTGCTACAGTTTTATCTTAGTAATTTAATTTTTGGAAAATAGTGCACACTTTTACCTGATGTTATTCTAACAGTATTTATAGTAATACTTAAAAAATTATAGATATACAGAACTACTATTACAACTATAAAGGTGCTCATTGTAATTCCTTTAATAAGCTCTAAACGAGCAGAAATAAACAGAACAATTGGAATGAAAAAGAGCATGATGCTCCAGCTTATTTGAAAATTAATCAACGCTTTCGCATTGCTATTGATGTTCTTTATTTTGTCTTTTTTTGTAGTCCAAAGTATAAAAGGAATTAATATACCTAGTAGTGGAAAAAAAATAAAGGATAAGGCAGACAGATTTAAAAAAGTCAAATACCTAGCATCTTCTTTGATGGCCCAATCTATAAGTTCGTCTGAGTTTACCTGTAAAGCATCTGCCAACCTTTTAAGAGAATCTCCATTAGGGTTGCTTTCTCCTAATTCTATACGCTGAATGGTTCTTCTGCTCAATCCAGATTCTTCTGCTAAAGTTTCTTGAGACATGCCTCTTTTTAATCGGAACTCTTTTACTTTGATGGCGATGTAACTTTTATTCATTCTTTTTAGGATTAAATTATTTTACTGATTTGGCTTTGTACTTCATAATAGCAATTGTTATGGAACCAACTAGAAAACCAGGAATAGTTTGAACCAAGGATCCATAAAACAATTGACCAACTAGCGCTTGTGTCCAATTATCAAATATGTCATAATGACTTCCTAAATTATAGGTTTTGGTTATCCACCAAAGTATAAATACAGGAATTCTAGAAATAGGAGAGAAGATGACCAAACTCAATAATAGAATTAGTAATGAACTCTTCTGTTTATATAATTTAATGCCCCAATAAATAGAGAAGCCCAAAGTTAACCAGAGTAAGCCGATAATAAAAATAACATTTTCTGATAGCCCAATCTTTTCTAAAGTAAAACGAACAGGTGTTAGAAATAGCGCAATTAGTATAGGAAGTTTCGCGTTCTTTGAGGCAATTCTAAAAGGAGTGTATTTATTTTTAGTCATAATCTTTAGATTTTAGTTGCTAAAATTTTTCTTCCAGATTGATTCAATATTAAACCGGTTACTGCTCCTTTTTTATTGGTTTTAAACATGATTTTTGCAGGAACTACTTTCATGAAAAATTGAAATTCGTTTTTAGGAAAAAGCGCAATAGATTTTGTTTGTCTTGGAGCTGTTAAAAATAATGAGTTGTTCTTATAGCTAATGGTGATGTTTACAGTTGGTTTTACTTCGTATGTACCAATGTACTTTTGCAATATCTCTGAAGCTATTTTTACTGTTTTTATTTGTGGAGAAACAATCGATTTCTTTAAAATTAGATTAGCAATGGATTTATTTACATCGAGAATGTTTTTACAATTACAATTTGTTAATATTACCATATAGATGTTTTCTTTTGGGAAAAACATAGCTGTAGAGGTAAATCCTTTGGTGCTTCCTGTGTGAGCAATTACGCTAGAACCTTTTAGGTTTGCAAATCTCCAACCATATCCATACGGAATCTTTTTTCCATTATTTAATATGCTTGGACTCATTGCTTTTTGTAAACTCTCCTTTTTTATCAGTGTGAAGTTTTGTAACGCATTATGCCATGCTAATAAGTCATCTACTGTAGTCATAATAGCTCCTGCAGAAAAGGGTAAGGTTAAACTCATATAGTCTGCATTTACAAACTTGTTCTGTTTAAATTGATATCCATTAGCTCTTTTTTTTATGATCGTTTTCATGCTTCCATAAGAAGATGAACTCATGTTCAATTTTTTGAAAATGTTATTTTCAATAAACTCTTTATAGGAAACTCCAGAAATGATTTCTACTATTCTACCTAATAAAATGTAGCCAGCATTGCTATATTTAAACTTGCTACCAGGTTCAAAATCTAAAGGATTATTTTTAATGTAATTCGTCAACTCAATAGAGCTCATATCTTTTCTAGATAGATACCCTTTATCTCCAATTGGAGTATTATTTTTAATTCCAGAGGTGTGATTTAGTAATTGATGAATGGTGATTTTTTTTCCTCTTATTGGGAAATCTGTAATATAGGTTTCAATGCGATCATCTAAGTTTAATTTCCCTTGTTCTAGTAACATTAAAATAGAAACAGCCGTAAATTGTTTTGTTAGAGAGCCAATCTGAAAGACGTTTTCAGAACTCATTGTAGTGTTTAATTCTAAATTAGATTTCCCAAATGCTTTTCTGTATATCGCTTTTCCATTTTCCGCAATTAAGACAGAAACTCCAGGATTAGTTTTTGTATAATTAGAAGAAATAAGAGCATCTATTTTAGAAGAAATATCATCTTGAGCAAAGATGATCTGTATACTTAAAAGAAGAATTAAAGTAGTAGTGAATTTTTTCATTTTGATCTGTTTTTTTGATAAAACAAAATTAGACCATTAACAAACTCGTGGTAGCGACACCCTTTGGACATCTTGGCGACATCTTTGTGATTTGATTGTTTTTACTGAATTTAACGTCGCATTTCTGTTTTTATTTAGTGAGTTAAATAAAAAAAACCGCTCTGTTTTCACAAAGAGGTTTTAAAATTATTTGGCAACATAACATGGTTACCTATTTCTTTAATTCGCATATTAAAGCACCAAGCCCTATGCCTTTGTTTAAAGAGGAAGGTTTATTTTTATTAAAATCCATTTCTACAACCAACACTTCTGCAGGGACGATGTTCTTATTAAATAAATTTTCATTTTCTTTAATAAGATGCACTACTAGTCTAGAAGGGTTTTCTTCTGTTTTTTTGTAGACTTCTAATTTTAGTTGCCCAAAATCTTTTGAAATCATGGAATAAAAATCAATATGTGATTTTAAATTAATTTTTTTAAAAAGTTGAGGGTTGTAAGTCTCCTTAATAAACTGTCCAAACGCTTCAGTTGTTCCTAGGTTGTTGGCAATAATGTACTTATTAAGTATAGTTAGCTGCTTATTGCTTTGAGAGTATGACAGCGTTACAAATGCAATAGCTATAATAGTTAAAAATGTGTTTTTCATTGTGTCGTTTTTATGATTTTCTTTAAAGACGAGTTTTTATACGCTAAGTTGCAAAAATAAAAAAAACCTCTCTGTGAAAACAGAGAGGTTTTAGGCCTTATTATGAGATACTGAAACAAGTTCAGCATGACGTTTATTTAACCAATTCGTAACTACGTTTGATAAAGTTGGTCAACTCTTCACCATGTAAAAGGTTTTGAGACAACTTAGCTAAATCAAAAGATTGCTTGATTAAACGTTCTTGTTTTTTAGCAGTTTTAGTATTTAAAATTTCACCAACTAAAGGATGGTTTGTGTTTACAACCAAGTTGTACATGTCTGGGAAATTACCCATTCCCATCATTCCGCCACCACCAGAAGCTTGCATTTCTTTCATTCTACGCATAAATTCTGGTACGGTAATTAAAAATGGAGAAGCAGAAGAATCCATAGATTCTAATTGAACAGTATATGTTTCTTTAGGAACAGCAGCTTCAATAATTGGCTTCAATGTTTCTTTCTCTTCATCAGTTAATTTAGAAATAACCGTATCGTCTTTCTTAATTAAATTGTCTATATGATCAGAATCTACACGTGTAAACTTCAATTTCTCGTTGCTACCTTCTATCTTCTGAATTAAATGCCCAATAATTGGAGAATCTAAGATTAACACTTCATATCCTTTTGCTTTTGCATCTTGAATATAACTGTGTTGTGCATCTTTATGAGACGTGTACAAAATAATTTGATTTCCATCTTTATCAGTTTGTGCATCTTTTGTCTTTTCAATCAATTCTTCTAAGTTGAAGAAAGTATTATCTACCGTTGGGTACAAAGCAAAGTTCTTTGCTTTGTCAAAGAATTTATCGTCAGATAACATTCCGTATTCAATAATAACTTTGATATCGTTCCATTTTTGTTCAAAATCTTCACGATTGTTTTTGTACAAAGAATTTAACTTATCAGCTACTTTCTTAGTGATGTAACCAGAGATTTTCTTTACAGCTCCATCTGCTTGTAATCCAGAACGAGAAACATTTAATGGAATATCTGGAGAATCAATCACTCCTTTTAACATTTGTAAGAAATCTGGTACAATTCCCTCTACATTATCAGTAACAAATACTTGATTTTGGTACAATTGAATCTTGTCTTTTTGCATATCCATATTCGGACTTAACTTAGGGAAATATAAAATTCCTGTTAAGTTAAAAGGATAATCAACATTTAAATGAATGTGAAATAAAGACTCTTCAAATTGCATTGGATACAACTCTCTGTAGAAATTGTTATAATCCTCATCTTCTAATTCAGAAGGCTTTTTTGTCCAAGCCGGAACCGTATTGTTGATGATATTATCTACATCAATTTGTTTGTGTGGCTCAGTAGTTTCTTTACCGTCTTTATCTGTAGTAGTCTCTGGAGTAAACTCAGGATCGTTTACCTGTTTGTTTCCAAATTTAATTGGAACTTGATTAAAACGGTTGTATTTGTTTAGTAACTCATTGATTTTACTGTCTTCTAAGAAGTCTAAAGAATCTTCAGCAATATGTAAAACAATCTCTGTTCCTCTTTCTGTTTTATCATCTTCAACTAAAGTGTATTCTGGAGAACCATCACAGGTCCATTTTACAGCTTTGTCGTCTTTATAAGATTTAGTAATGATATCAACTTTCTCAGCAACCATAAAAGAAGAGTAAAAACCTAATCCGAAGTGACCAATTACGCCCGTATCATTTTTATCGTCTTTATATTTTTCTAAAAACTCTTCAGCTCCAGAAAAGGCAATTTGGTTGATGTATTTCTCAACTTCCTCACCAGTCATCCCAAGACCTTGATCTTTAATTGTAAGTGTTTTATTTTCTTTATCTATGCTGATTTCTAACTTAGCATCTCCTAATTCTACCTTGGCTTCACCAATAGAAATTAAGTGTTTTAATTTTGTAGTTGCATCTGTTCCGTTAGAAATTAATTCACGCAAGAATATTTCGTGATCAGAATACAAGAATTTTTTAATTAACGGAAAAATATTTTCTACCGATACATTAATACTCCCTTTACTCATAAATATATATTTTAATGTTATTGTTAATTATTTGAAGATGTTATAGTCAAAAAAAATACCAAAAGAATAATTGTGACAAACTGACATAAAAAAACGCCAATGATAAAATCAATTGGCGTTAGGTTGTCTTGTGAAAATTACTTTAAATTTTCTAATTGTTTCTTTAGTTGAGGGAATGATGGTGGTTTTGCTTTAGATTCAATTATATTTCCTTCTTTGTCTAGTAAAATGAACCTGGGTATACTTTCTATATTAAAGAACTTAAAAAAGGCTGAATCCTTTTCGCCAAATAGTTGAAATCCTTTTAGGTTTTTAGATTTAATGAAATTGTTCCAGTTTTTTGGTGTGTCATTCCATGCAATACTAACGAAATGCACTTTTTCACCAAACTCTTTTTCTAGTTTTTGTAGATATGGAATCTCTTTTATACATGGTGAACACCAAGAAGCCCATACATCTATGTAAATATATTTACCTTTAAAATCATTTAGAGTATAGGTTTTTTTGTCAATCCCTTTAAATTTAAATTCAGGAGGCATTTTCCCCTTTTCTGTATTCTTTTTTTGGTATAATTTTTTAAATTCGGTTATATATTTATTTGTTGTTGCATAACTTAGATAAGTTTCATAAAATAAAGAGGCATTTTTTGAAAAAGAAAAACCATATTCAGAAATATATAGCCCTAACTCATCAATGATTTTTGGATGAAATTTAGAGTTAGACAAGTCTAATAGGTATTGAATATAGAAATCACCAGAATTATTGTTATTAGTTTTTGACATAGCTCTAGTATTAAAATAATCATGAACTAGGTCTCTGTATCTATATGTATTTAGTAGTTCAGGTTTATTTAATGGAACATTTTTAAATGGATTAGGATATTCTTTTGAAACAACATATTCCTGATTATTTGTTACAAAACGTTTCTGATTTTGAAATTGTGCCAATCGAATAGCATTTTCGATTTTTATAGAATTTAGCTCTAGATAGTTAAACTCTTTACTTAAAAAACCTCTCTTTTGTGTAAATAATTTTTGATATGCTTGGTCAATGGAATCTGTTTGCTTTAAGAATGCTACTTCATTTAGCGTTGCATAGAATGAATAGAACTTTTTTTTAGAAGGAATGCTATTTGTCAATCGATCTTTATCTGCCAAATAATTATTTTCTTTTTCCCCTTTTCCAGAATAACATAAAGACGTTTGGAAGTTTTTAGTGTCAAAACTAATTTCTATGTTATCCTGTGGTTTTAAAAAAATATGAGTAAAATTTTCTCCATAACTAAAGAAATAATATCCTTCTTTTATACGTAAATTAATTTTCTTGTTTGATAATTGAATGGTGTCGATTGGTTCCCAATAATTATTTCGTAAAACAATGAAATTTGATTTTTTGTTTTTTATGCTGAAAGTTAAGCTTGTCTCTTTAGTTTGTGCGTAAAAACTAAATGATAGAATTAGGAGTAATAGCACTACTATATTTTTATTCATTTAAAACAGGTTAAGTACGTATGAAGCAAACGACTAATTTATTTTAATATTCCTTTTTGTGTAAAAAAAAAACGCCAATGATAAAATCAATTGGCGTTAGGTTAAGTTTGGTTATAGTTGTTTGAATTTTTTTCTAACGACTACGTTGTTGTAAAGATATAAATAAATTAGTAAGTTTGAGTAGCGAATATTTAGAGACGAAAAAAGAAATATAATATGATGTATAATTCAAAAATAACAGGTTTAGGATATTATGTACCAGACAATGTTGTGACAAATGATGACTTGAAACAATGGATGGAAACTAGTGATGAATGGATTCAGGAGAGAACCGGAATTAAAGAGAGAAGATGGATAGATCCAAAAACTGGAGATACAACTGCAGTAATGGGAGCGAAGGCTGCAAGAATTGCAATTGAACGTTCAGGTTTAACTAAAGACGATATTGATTTTATCGTTTTTGCAACTTTAAGTCCAGATATGTATTTTCCTGGAGGTGGAGTGCAAATTCAAGATATGTTAGAGATGCCTACTATTGGTGCATTAGATGTGCGTAACCAATGTTCTGGTTTTATTTATGCCATGTCTGTAGCCGATCAGTTTATAAAAACCGGAATGTATAAAAATATTTTGGTGATAGGAGCAGAGAATCATTCTGGAGGATTAGAAAAAACCACAAGAGGTAGAAATGTTTCTGTCATTTTTGGTGATGGAGCAGGAGCTGCAGTATTGTCTAGAACAGAAGAAAAAGGAAAAGGGATTTTATCTTCTCATTTACATTCTGAAGGAAAACATGCCAAAGAGTTGGTGTTGGAAGGTCCATCTACAGGACGTTGGGTTCCAGAAATATTAGAAAAAAACGATCCAGATGATGTGTCATATTATCCATATATGAACGGGCAATTTGTATTTAAACATGCAATTGGTCGTTTCTCAGAAGCAATTGTAGAAGGATTGCAGGCTAACGGTCTAGAAAAAGATGATATTGATATGTTAATTCCGCATCAAGCAAATTTGCGTATTGCACAGTTTATCCAACGTAAGTTTCAATTACCTGATGATAAGGTGTATAATAATATCATGAAATATGGTAATACCACTGCAGCATCTGTAATTATTGCATTGACAGAAGCATGGGAATTAGGTAAAATAAAAGAGAATGACTTAGTTGTTCTAGCTGCTTTTGGAAGTGGGTTTACTTGGGGTTCTGTAGTGATACGTTGGTAATGAAAATCATATAAAAACAAAAAGCCGATGCAATTGCATCGGCTTTTTTATTCAAATAATATACTTGGTTAATAGTGTTAGTTATATGAAACCGCCACCGCCACGTTTTTCGTTGTTATCTCTATTTCTTCTACGTTTAGCTTTGTTTTTTCCTCCACCAAATCTGTAGTTAAATCCAACACGAACTGTTCTGCTGTCTCCTCTAAATTGACCACTTTGTGTAAAAGGAGTGGTTGTGCTAAATCTAAATCTAGCAGTTCTAAAGATGTCGCTAGCGCTAAAAGTAATATCTCCTTTTCCTTTTAAAACTCTATAACTTCCACCCATATTTACCATCCACATGTCTTTTGCATCAAATTGTAAGCTCTTGCTTGCTCCTCTAAACATGGTAAATAGTTGGAAACGTAAATTTTTAGTTGCTGTGAAACTGTTGCTTAATCGGATGTTGAAAGCAGTGTTTTTAACTTCACTTTGCACATTTGCTACAACTCCTCTTTGTGTTTGAGAATAGAAGTCTAAACTAGAATTTACTCTCCACCATTTTGCAAGTCTATAGCTTAAAGAAGCTTCAAATCCAAATCTATTGTTTGCATCAAAATTATCATCAGATTTTATTTGTTGAGTACCTGTTAGATCATCCGGATCAGCATATAAAATTGTAGAAATTTCATCATTCACTCTTCTAAAGAAAGTACCTAAAGTTAATGATCCTCCTTTTATTTGTCTTGTATAGTTTACTTCAAATGAATTTGTAAATTGAGGTAATAAATCAGGGTTACCAAGTGATCTTACTAATGGAGTACTCCATTCTCTAATAGGGTTTACTTGTTGTATAGATGGTCTATCAACTCTTCTACTATAACTTACTTGGTATTGGTTTTTGTCTGATGGATTGAACGTAAAGAATGCTGAAGGATAGACACTAAAAATATCACTTGAATATGTATTAAGGCCTACAGTTTCTTCATTAAATAAACCATCGACATTGTACTGCTCTAAACGGGCTCCAACTTGCATCGTAACTTTATCAAATTTATGTCCATAATTGAAATATGCTGAATACATTTTACGATCATAAGTAAATGAAGAGTTGTTTGCATTTGTATTTTTATTTATGTTCTCAGTATTATTAATTCTGATTTCAGCTCCTAATTCTAATTTTCCATTTTTAGAAATTGGATTTGTATAGTCAATATTAAATAAAGTATTACTTCTTTCATTAGAGATATCTTCTATTCCAGTATCTCTAGTTGCGTGTTCTGGAGAGTTTGAATCTGAAAAAGTAGCTTCTAATTCAAGATTATGTCCTTTTTTATCAAAATCTAATTTATAGTTTAAATTGTAAGCACTAGATCTAGAACCATCAGAAAGTGATGTAAATGGAGAGTCAATTAAAAGCGCTCCAGCTGGATTGAAAACTTTTGTAGATCCAGTTCCAACTCCGTCAGAAAAATTTTGTGTTGTGTAAACAGATAAGGTGTTTTTATCGTTCAAATACACATCAGCTCCTAATTTAATTAAGTGAGAAGTATTGTCATTGAAAAAAGCAAACTCTTGTCTTGAAGCGTTTGCTCCAGTTCTAGTAACGTTTCCAGCTCCACCGTTTTTACCTGAATTGTATCCGTAATTTGAGTAGAAATTTACTTTTCCTGTTTTGTAGTTCATATCTAAAGAACCATTGTAACGTGTGTTTTGACCAACAGTTACTCCTGTGTTAACAGAACCGTTAAAACCAATATTTGCTCTTTTGTTTAAGATTATATTAATAATACCACTCATACCTTCTGGGTTGTATTTAGCAGATGGATTGGTGATTAATTCAATACTTTTTATAGAAGTAGAAGGAATTTGTCTTAACAATTGAGCAGTACTCATATTGGTTGGTTTTCCATCTACTAAAACTCTTACATTGCTATTTCCACGTAAGCTTAAAGCTCCAGTCTGGCTATCAACACTTACAGATTGTACGTTATTTAACAACTCAGAAGCTGTTGCTCCTGCTGCAGTTAAATCTTTACCTACATTAATTACTTTTCTGTCAATTTTTTGAACAACTGTAGAAACTTCTGCTCTAATTTGAACTTCGTCCAAAGTAGTTGCATCTTCAGATAAAGGAATAGTCCCTAAGTTAATTTTAGTGCTATTTCTTTTTACATTAATTTCTCTTGAAAAAGTTTTATATCCAATAAATTGAACTTCTACAAAACTAATTCCTTCAGGAATATTTTTGATTCTAAATTTTCCGTTTTCGTCGGTGATACCACCAGTAACAATTTTTTTGTTTGTGTCTCTAATTACAATATTTACATAAGGTAAGGTTTCTTTTGATTCTTGGTCTACTACTTTCCCAGATATGACTCCAGGTTTAGCGATTTTACTTTTATCCATTTGTGCAAATGTGTTCATGCTAAGGGTTAAGATAAAAAGTAGGATTAATTTTTTCATAATGTTATTTAAGTGTATTTTAAGTTGTTTTGATTTGATGCTTGGTAGACGTCTCAATTCGTATATTTGTTACTAGCTTTAACAGTCTTTAACGTTTTCTTAACAAATGAAAAAATACACTTTAGTTCTCGGAGCCTCTGTAAATACTGATCGTTACTCGAATGCTGCCATACGAAAATTAAGGGCAAAAAAAAATGAAACTTTTGCCATCGGAAATATAAAAGGAACAGTTTTGGACGTAGAAATTTTTGATAAGAAGCAATTTTTTGAAAATATTGATACGGTTACTTTATACCTTAATCCAGAAAGACAGAAAGAATATTATGATTACATTTTAGCGTTAAATCCTAGAAGAGTAATTTTTAATCCTGGAACAGAAAATATAGAATTGATGAGCTTATTAAAAGAAAACAATATTAACTCAGAAGTAGCTTGTACTTTGGTGTTATTGAGCTCAAATCAGTACTAATAGAAATCGAATAATTAGAGTTTAAAAATTTAGATTAAAACTTTTTTTCCTTCAGTTGCTAAAATTACATTTTCAAAAATGGCAGCTGCTTCTTCTTTAAAAAGTTCAATGTTTTGATATCTACTAGAATAATGCCCAATAATCAATTGGTTTACATTGGCAAGAGCAGCTATTTGCGCTGCTTGTTTGGCTGTAGAATGTTTTGTTTTTTTTGCTAAATCTTCTCTATCACTTAAAAAAGTAGCTTCATGGTACAATAAATCTACATTTTTTATAATAGGAACGATATCTTCTTTGTAAGAAGTGTCACTACAAAAAGCATAGCTTTTTGTTTTAGGTGGTGGTAATGTTAATTCTTCATTTTTCACTACTTCTCCACTTTCTAATATATAGTCTTTACCAGCTTTGATGTTGTGATAATCACAGGTTTCTATTTCTGGATATTGCTGTACATTTTCTATATGTAGTTTTTTCTGCCCAGTTTTTTCTTTGAATAAAAACCCATTTGTATATACTCTGTGATTTAATGGTATTGTTGTAACGGAAACCTTATCATCTTCAAAAATCAACTCACTTTCTTTAGAGATTAATTCGTGGTAAATGATTTCGAACTTCGAATATGATTTTGAAACTTTTAATTGTAAAGTAGTTACTTGTTTTAATCCTTTTGGACCATAAATATGTAGCTCTTTTTCTCGGTTTAAAATTCCGAAAGTAGAAATTAAGCCTATCAATCCAAAAAAATGATCGCCGTGTAAATGAGAAATAAATATCTGATTTATTTTCGAAAACCCAACCTTATGTTTTCGCATTTGACGTTGAGTACCTTCTCCGCAATCAATTAAAAAATGACGATTGTTTATTTCTAAATATTGAGAAGTCGGATGAGCATTTACTCTTGGTGTAGCAGAGTGGCAACCTAAAATAGTTAGCTCTAAACTCATTTGATAACAAAGCGTTTAGAAATAATTTCTTTTCTAGTTTGGATTGCGTAAATGTACATTCCGGATTGTAAATTATTTCTATTAAAAAAAATCTTATTTAAACCAACCTTTGCTGTGTATGTTTTTTTGAAAACCGTTTTTCCTAAAACATTTTTTATGATTAAAAATATAGGTTGCTTACTTTTTGATTGAAATTGAATTGTAGCTGAGCTATAAAATGGATTTGGTCCAATAGTTAATTTCTGCAGTGTTTTTTGAGAAAAAACAGCAGTAGAGAGATATAAAAAAGTAATAAAAAGTAATTTTTTTACCATCCAAATTTCATTTAAAAGCCTAAATCTCGTTCAATGGCATCCATTTCAAGAACATCTTCGGCTTCGGTTAGCGTTGGAACTATATTAATCTCATCAGGGATTTCATCAATATCAATTCCGTTACAAATAACCACAAAAGATATGCCATTGCTTCTATATTTTGTAGCTATATCCAAAAATAAAGACAAATTTTGAGTTGTTGTGTTAAGATTTTCAGAAAGTTGAAGAATCGTATGGATTTTAGGTGTTATATTGTATGCTGACTTAAAATTATTAAAGAAGTCAGAGAAAGAATTTTCAGTTGAGGTGATCAACGAATAGTCTGTTTTGTTAGAAATGTCCATACTTAAGGAGTTTAAGTAAGTTAAAAATACTAAAATTTATCTTTTAATCTGTTGTGCCAGCAAATAAATAACTGCCATTCTAACTGCAACCCCATTTTCTACTTGGTTTAAGATAATAGAATTGCTAGAATCTGCGACATCACTAGTAATTTCTACTCCACGATTTATTGGTCCTGGATGCATAATGATTACCTTTTTATCTAAGCTGTCTAAGATTTGTTGGTTGATTCCGAATAGTTGTGTGTATTCTCTTGTTGATGGAAAATATTTTACATCCATTCTTTCGTGTTGTACACGCAAAACGTTTGCTACATCACACCATTCAAGGGCCTTTTTTAAGTTGGTTTCTACTCCAACTCCTAAGCTAGAAATGTATTTAGGAATTAATGTTGTTGGTCCGCAAACTTTTACTTCTGCTCCTTGTAATTGTAGTGCGAAAATATTTGACAACGCAACTCTAGAGTGTAAAACATCTCCTACAATTACAATCTTTTTGCCTTTTACACTTCCTAATCTTTCTCTGATAGAATACGAATCTAACAATGCTTGTGTTGGATGTTCGTGTGTTCCATCACCAGCATTAATAATTTTAGCATCTACATGTTTAGATAAGAAAACTCCGGCTCCAACATTTGGATGACGCATTACAACAATATCTACTTTCATAGATAGGATATTGTTTACAGTGTCAATTAAAGTTTCTCCTTTTTTTACGGAAGACTGACTTGCGGAGAAGTTTATTACATCTGCAGATAATCGTTTTTCTGCAAGCTCAAAAGATAATTTTGTTCTTGTACTATTCTCAAAAAATAAATTGGCAATGGTAATGTCTCTTAGAGAAGGAACTTTTTTAATGGGTCTATTGATAACTTCTTTAAAATGATCGGCAGTCTCAAAAATAAGATCAATATCATTTTTGTTTAGATATTTTATGCCTAATAAATGGTCTACGCTTAATTGCTTCATTTTATATGTTGTCTTCTATATAAACTACGTCTTTGTTGTGTGTTTCTTTCCAGCAAACTTTTACTTTTTCTTGATTGATTGCATCAACCTGTCTTCCTTTATAATTAGGTTGAATTGGTAAGTGTCTACTAAAACGTCTATCAATCAACACTAAAAGTTCTACTAAATTAGGTCTTCCAAAATCGTTTATTGCAGAGAGTCCTGCTCTTATGCTTCTTCCAGAAAATAAGACGTCGTCTATTAAAACCACGTTTTTATCTTCAATTAAAAAGTCGATTTCAGTACTGTTTGCATCTAAAGGTGCGTCTCTTCGTCTAAAATCATCTCGGTAAAACGTAATGTCTAATAAGCCTAGTTTTAAATCTTTGATGTGATATTCGTTTGTTAATAAATCTTTTAATCTATTAGCCAGGTAAATACCTCTTGGTTGTAGACCAATTAAGACAGTATTAGAAAAATCGTTGTGGTTTTCGATAAGCTGACAAGCTAGTCGATGTAGGATGATTTCAATTTCTTTCGAGTTTAATAAAACTTTTGAGCTCATAAGAAAAAAGGTCCAAATTTTATTTGGAATAAATCAGTTAAACTGATAATTAATGTTAAGCAAAACTAATGTAAATAAAAGAAATCGCAAAACTTTAAACGATTGCTTTTTAGAAATCACTTCTATTTTGTTAATTAATTTGTTGAAAAGTAAAACATTTTTATTAAAAGTGGTATAAGACTTGTAGTACTTTTAAATAAGTAATACAATCAGAGTCATTTGATGAATTATTACAGCTTGTTTAATCAAATGAAACTATAGAAAGGAGTTTTGTTTTTCTGTTTCATGATAAAATTGGAAGCCTATGTCACTTTTAAAGTTCGAATCCATGTTAAAGACTAATAATGTGTATTTCTTTGACTCTGTTGAGTTTGAAGAGATAATTCAGCATTATTTAGACTCTGGAAAACATTCATTAGCCAACAAAGCAGTTAAGTTAGGTTTAGAGCAGCACCCATCATCAGTGCTTTTGAAACTATTAAAAGTTGAGCTGTTAATTTTTGAAGATAAATTACAAAATGCAACAACTTTAATCGTCGAAATAGAAGCGATTGAGCCAAACAACGAAGACCTGCTTATTCAGAAATCAACAATTTTGTCAAAAGACAACAAACATGTTGAAGCAATAAATACACTAAAAAAGATTTTAGCCTTTACAGATGAGCCAGTAGATATTTGGTCAATGATTGGTATGGAATACCTGTATTTAGATGATTTCGAGAATGCACGTTTAAATTTCGCCAACTGTATTGATGTAGATTTTGAAGACTATTCTTCGTTATATAACGTAGTGTATTGTTTTGATATGGAGAATAACCATGAAGAAGCAGTTGAATTTTTAAAGGCATATATTGATACAAATCCATACTGCGAGGTTGCTTGGCATCAATTAGGACGTCAATATTTTGTATTGAACAGATTTAAAGAAGCATTAAGAGCTTTTGATTTTGCTGTAATAATTGATGAAAGCTTTATTGGTGGTTATTTAGAGAAAGCAAAAACATTAGAGGAATTAAAAGAATATGAAGAAGCAATTCAGAATTACCTAATAACCTTAGAATTAGATGATCCTACTGCATTTGTATATGTTAGAACAGGAGAATGTTACCGGGAGTTAGGAGATTATGAAACAGCTATTAAGTATTATAAAAAAGCGGTTCACGAAGATCCTTTGTTAGATAAAGGTTGGTTGCTATTAACCAATTTGTATCAAGAAGATAAGCAATATCAAAAAGCATTGTACTATATCACAAAAGCATTGAATATAGATGATAATAATGCTGTGTTTTGGCGCAAATATGCCGAGATAAATTTAAAACTAAATTTTTATGAAGAAGCTGTAAAAGCATTTTATAAATGTTTAGAAATAGAAGATACTTCTATGGAGATTTATGTAGGATTGGCAGATGTATTATTGTTTTTAGGTGATTTTGAAGATGCCTTAAAAATAATGGTAAAGGCCAAAAATCAATACAAGCAATTTGCAGAGATAGAGTATCGTTTGTGTGGCTTGTTTATGTTAACACATAAAGAAAAATACAGTTTACTTCATTTAAAAAACGGATTGGCTATTGATGCTGAATACCGAGAGATTATAAAAGAATTGTATCCTACAGTTTTTGATAATGAAAAAGTACAAAAAATAATACATAATTATCTAAAAGCTACAGAGTAGTAGCAATAATTTTGAAAAATGAAAACCGAGTTTGTCAGCTCGGTTTTTTTTTCAAGCAAAAGAGACGGTACTTTTTATTATTTTAGTTAAATATTTTGTTATAAGGGCCTGTACTTCAGAGGACACTTAATCTGTTTAGAAATAGAAAGGACTTTTTGTTTTCTTATTAATTATAAACATTAAATAATTACTTGAGATATTTAATCGTATTATTGTAATAATGATAAAATGTAGTCAACATAATGCTAGCCAATTAATAAATGTATTTTTCCTTTTTGTGTGTGTATTTGTTTCTAAAATGTACTCACAAGAGCTCCCTCCTGTTAATAATTTCTCTCCAAAGGATTACAATGCAGAAGCTCAGAACTGGTCTGTTTCTCAATCTGAAGAAGGAAATTTATATGTTGCTAATAACTTAGGGTTGTTAGAATTTAATGGAGCAGAATGGAAACTTTATAAGACTCCTAATTCAACGATTATTAGGTCTGTAAAAACAATTGGAGAAAAAATATTCACGGGGTTTTATATGGATTTTGGTTATTGGGTAGTCAATGATTATGGTAAATTGGCTTACACTTCTTTTGTGGCTAAATATAAGATTCCAATCATTGAAGATGAACAGTTCTGGAACATTATTCAGTTTGATGAATGGATTTTATTTCAATCATTGCAACGAATTTATTTTTTTAATCTTCAAACTAAAGAATACAAAATAATTTCTTCAGAGGTTAAGATTACTAAAATGTTTAACCTAAAAAACACAATTTACTTTCAGCAATTTGGTAAAGGATTGTATAAAATAGAAAATGGTGAGCCTAAATTAGTTTCTGATAATAAAGTTTTTAGAGAAACAGATATTATTAATATCCATCAAAAAGAAAATAAATTAATACTATTAACAAGCACTAAAGGGTTTGTTGAATTAGAAAATAAAAAACTAAAATTTTGGTCAAAGGCTAATGAAATTTTGGTAAATAAAAAAGTTTATAATAGTATCCAACTAAAAAACGAAGGATTTGCTATTGGGACAATTTCTAACGGTGTCATATTTTTAAGTAAAAATGGAGATGTTCTTTACAATATTTCTCAGGCAAATGGATTGATAAATAATACAGTTTTATCTCTTTGTGAAGGGAAAGATGGAGTTGTCTGGTTGGGTTTAGATAATGGGGTTAGTAGTATAAATGTTAATTCAGAAATTAAAATATTTAAAGAGAAAGAAGGGCGAATAGGCTCAGTTTATGCTTCTGTTTTTTTTGAAAACGATTTGTATTTAGGGACAAACCAAGGATTGTTTGTGAAAAAGTATAAGTCAAACGATAAATTTAAAATTATTGAAGGGACACAAGGACAGGTTTGGAGTTTAAATGTTATAGATGATAAGTTATTTTGTGGCCACGATACAGGAACTATTATCATTAATAATAGAAAAGTAATAAACAAAATAAATATTCAGGGTACTTGGGATGTAAAACAAATTGAAAAGAATATCTTACTTCAAGGGAATTATACGGGTCTGTATTTACTTGAAAAAAACAATGATAATTGGACTTTAAGAAATAAGATAAAAGGGTTTAATAATTCAAGTAGATCATTTGAATTTAGTAAAGGCAATCAAATATTTGTCAATCATGAGTATAAAGGAGTTTTTAAACTAAAGGTAGATAACGAATATAAAAATGTTATTGAAATACAAAAAGATACAATTGTAGGTAAAGGGTTGCATTCCAATATAATTAAATATCGTGATAAAGTGTATTATTCAGATCACAAAGGGGTATTTGAATATTCCTCCTCACAAAACCTCTTTATTAGAGATTCATTATTGAGTTCTATATATGCTGGTGATTATACGACCGGAAAATTAATTTATGATAAAGAGAGCGATATATTATGGAGCTTTTCAAAAAGACATATAAGTTATGTGAAACCAAATATTGTTAATCAAAAATTAAATATAAAGAAAATACCTATATCAGAAACATTAAGAAAAGGAGCACCAGGATTTGAAAATCTTTCAATTTATAAAGGGGATGAGTTTTTGGGAATAAATAACGGTTATATAATATTAAACGTAAACGATATTGAAGCACGTAGTGTTTCTTATAAAATAAATATTAATTCTGTTAAAATAAATGAACTTGATAGGTTATCAGAAAATGTAGTTTTAGAAAAAGCAGGGCGTTTTACTGATAAAGAAAATAATTTAGGTTTTAGGTTTAATGTGCCTTTCTTAACGAAAGATGTTAATGTAGAATACCAATTTAAATTAGAAGGATATACAAGCTCTTGGAGTAGGTGGTCCACAAAACCTTATGCTACATTTGAAAATTTACCTAGAGGAAATGATTACACATTTTATGTGAATGCAAAAATTGGAAATGAACCAACCATTAATACTGCTGCCTATAGCTTTAGAATTGAAAATCCTTGGTTTTTAACTAAAATAGCTATTATTAGTTACACTATAATAACGTTGTTAATATTGTTCCTGATAGATAGAATTTACAAAACCTATTATAGAACTCAACGAGAAAGGTTGTTAGAGAAACAAGAAAAAGATTTTAAATTAAAATCACTTGCTAGTGAGAAAGAATTGATTCAGGCGAAGAATGATCAATTAAAGATTGATGTAGAGAGTAAAAGTAGAGAGTTGGCTACTTCTACAATGAGTATCATTAAAAAGAATGAGATGCTAAATTCTATCAAGAAGGAATTAAGTGAAGGTGGAGAGAGTGGAATTAAAAGCGTCGTGAAAATCATTGATAAAAATTTAAATAATGCAGATGATTGGCAAGTATTTAAAGAAGCATTTAATAATGCGGATAAAGATTTTATTAAAAAATTAAAACTTTTACACCCAACACTTACTCCAAATGATCTTAGATTATGTGCTTATTTAAGATTGAATTTATCGTCGAAAGAGATTGCACCATTGTTAAATATCTCGCCAAGAAGTGTGGAGGTAAAAAGGTATCGTTTGCGAAAAAAAATGTGTTTAGAGCATAATGATAGCTTAACAGATTCTATTTTAGGTATCTAATACCAATACAACCATTGAAATAACCTATACATTACTACAACATTAGGTTTTTTTTATTTTTAAACAATAATTCATAACTGCTCCATAGCAGTATTCATAAGGGAATTTCGTTTTTTTTCCGAATGTATGATTTTTGTTGTGTACCTTTTTAGGGATTTCTTAATCATTCATGCATAAATTTATGAAAAATTAAAAACCCGTTTTATGAGAAAACAAATTTCACTTTTTATTTTCCTGTTATTTGCGGTTTATTCATTTGGACAAAAAATTACTGTTAAAGGAGTAATTACAGATGAATCTACTAAAGATCCTTTACCAGGAGTTAACATTATAGTTAAGAATACAACCACCGGAACCCAAACAGATTTTGATGGTAATTATTCTTTAGCTAATGTTTCAGCAGGTACTGTTCTTGTTTATAGTTTTGTAGGATACCAAACTAAAGAAGTAATAGTTAAAGAATCGACAATTAATGTTGTGATGAGAGAAGATTCACAGCAATTAGAAGAAGTCGTAATAGTAGGTTACGGTAAGCAAAAGAGAAAAGATATTACAGGGTCTGTTTCATTAGTAAGCGAAGAAACCTTAGATATTTTAAAACCTATAGATGCTACAACAGCATTGCAGGGTACAAGTTCTGGAGTTGCTGTAAACTTATCTTCAGGTGCACCAGGAGCTAAGGTTAATATTTTAATTAGAGGTGTTAGTTCTAATACTAATAATCAACCGTTAACAATTGTAGATGGTTATGAAGGAGATTTGAATAGTATTAACCCAAACGATATAGAATCTATCACAATATTAAAAGATGCTCAAGCTGCCATTTATGGTATAAAAGGAGCAAACGGGGTAGTCTTGGTAACTACCAAAATTGGAAAAAATAATAAAGTTCCTACTGTAAAATACGATACTTACTCTGCTGTGCAGCAAACTACACGTAAATTAAAGTATTTAAATGCAACAGAATATGCTTTGGTGTTAAACGAAGCATATGCTGCTAGTGGGCAAGCATTACCATTTGCAAATATTAGTCAATTAGGTAAAGGAACAAATTGGCAAAATCAACTATTTAATGATGCTATGTTAATAAATCACAATATCAGTTTATCTGGTGGAGGAGAAAATGTGAAATATTATATTAGTGCATCTCGTACAGAACAAGATGGTATTATTGCTAAAGAAAAATCAAATTTTATTAGAAATAATATCAAACTTAATTTAGGTGTAGATATATCAGAAAAATTGAACTTTTCTTTAATTGCTAATTATTTTACTAGTGCTTCACAAGGTGTTGATGGTTCACTTTTATTTAATGGATTAAATTATGCACCTACTTTTGGTGTTGATGAAGATGATACCAATAACTTTTTAGGAATTGAAGTTGTAAACCCTTTATCATTACTGAAAAATACATTTGGAGAAAATAATGGGAACGGAATTGAAGGAAACTTTAGTTTAAACTATAAACCTATTGATGGATTATCTATAACAACTAGGTTAGGTTATAAAATTTATAACGAAAAACAACGTTCATTTTTCCCTACTTATGATTATGGGGCTAGCAAAGTGTATAATAGAACACAAAGCTCTGTGTATCAGTTTAAAGCAACTTCAACTAGGGTGAATTTGGAAACATTTGCAACTTATAAAAAAACTTTTTCAGAAGATCATAACACAACTTTTACAGTTGGGACAAGTGTTCAAAATGATTTATTTGATGGGATTTATGCTACTGGATTTGATGTTCCTAATAACTCTTATAGTTTTGCAGATATTAGTTTAACCAATTTACAAAGTGATCAAAGAAGTTTTAACACTGGTAATGGTGATATAAGATTAACAGCATTTTTTGCAAGAGCTCAATATAATTACAAAGGAAAATACTTGTTTTCTGGTTTAATAAGAAGAGATGGAGCTTCAGTATTTGCAAAAGATAAAAGAGTTGATAATTTCTGGTCAATAACATCAGGTTGGAGAATTTCTGATGAAGATTTCTTAAAAGATAATGAAACAATTAGTTTTTTAAAATTAAGAGCAAGTTATGGTACGTTAGGTAATTTAGTTGGAGATAACTTATATAGATCTTTATTAAATGGAGAAGGAACCTACGTTTTTGATGGCTCTTTAGTAGATGGGACTGCACAGGGTGGATTGCCAAACCCACAGGCGACATGGGAAACTGCTGAAAAACTAGATATTGGTTTAGATGTAAATTTATTTGATGACAAACTTTCTATAGTGGTAGATTATTTTGAAGAAACCAGAAAAGATTTGTTAATTCAAAATTTCCCTGTTTCGGGTATTTTTGGATCTGGTGCTCCAGGAGGAGCTAATCCAACTGTAAATGCGGGGTCATCAAAAAATACCGGGGCAGAACTAGCTTTAAACTACAAGGTGTTAAAAACAGATAATACTACAGTAAACTTATCTTACAATGTTACTTATGTGAAAAATAATGTAACAGAAGTATTAGGTGGAGCATTTGTAGAAGGAGGAGCTTTTGCAATTGGAAACTTAGCTCCGTCTAGAATGGAAGTAGGTCAACCTATAGGATATTTTTATGGATTAACAACTGACGGGATTTTTCAAAATCAAACTGAAGTAGATGCACATCCATCTCAAGCAGCTTTAGGGTCTAATATAACTTCGCCAGGAGATATCAGATATAAAGATGTTAACAATGATGGTGTTATAGATTTTAATGATAGAAGTAATATAGGAAATCCACAAGCAGATTTCTATATGGGATTCAATATTTCTGCAAAATATAAAAACTGGGATTTTACTACGTATTTATATGCAGAAATAGGAAAAGATATGGTTAGAAATTTTGAGCGTTTTTTACCAAATGTTAATAAACCAAATTATTACTTAGGTAGATGGATAGGTCAAGGAACTAGTAATTCAATTCCAAGATTAACAAATGACGCAACAAATAATAAATTGTTCTCTGACTTTTTTGTAGAAGATGCATCATTCTTAAGAATGCAGAATATCCAAATAGGATATAATTTATCCGAAGATTTATTAAGTAAAGTAGGACTGTCTAAGTTAAGAGTTTACACTTCTATTAATAACTTATTTACATTAACAAAATATACTGGATTTGATCCAACAGTTAATGGAGGAGCGATTGGAGCAGGTATAGATTACGGTACCTATCCTTCTGCAAAACAGTTTCTTTTAGGTTTAAATGTTACATTTTAAAAAATAAAAAGATGAAAGTATACAATCAAAAAATAAAATTAGGAGTCATCTTTATTGCAAGTTTATTTGTGCTAAGTTCTTGTTCAGATGATTATTTAGATGAATCAAAAATCTATGCAGAAGATTCAGAGTCATATTTCAATTCTGAAGCAGATTATTACAATGCTTTAGTTGGAGCATATGACCCGTTACAATCAACTTTTATTAATGTGTTAATGGGAGAAATTGCTTCTAATAATACTTTATGTGGAGGAGAAAGTGCTACAGATGTACCAGGATATCAACAAATAGATGATATGACCCATACTCCTGTAAACGAGCAATTACAGAGCCTTTGGAGTTGGATGTATGGAGGTGTAAATAGAGCTGCTTACATTATAGAATTTCAAGATAAAACAGATTTTATTGGTAAAGAAGTTTATATAGGAGAAGCACGTTTTTTAAGAGCATATTATAATTTCGAATTGGTAAAATGGTTTGGTGATATCCCAATTAAACCAGAAGGACGATTCACTTTGGGAGATGAAAAAACAGTGCCAAGATCACCAAAGGCAGAAGTGTATCAATTAATAGAAGAAGATTTAAAATATGCAATAGCTAATTTATCTTATATGGCTCCACAAATAGGTAGAGCTACAAAAGGAGCAGCACAAGCTTTATTAGGGAAAGTTTATTTATTTCAAAATAAATTTATTGAAGCATCTGTTGTTTTAGAAGATGTAATTCAAAATGGCCCATATGTTTTAGAAACGGACTATAATAAAATATTTGAATTTACTGGAGAAAATGGAACAGGGTCAGTATTTGAAGTTCAATATACAGATGTAGAAGGAGCCGGATTTGGATGTTTACAATGTAGTGAAGGAAATGTTGCTGTAGGATTTCAAGGAGTTAGAGGTTATCAAGGAGATTTATTTACATCTGGATTTAGCTTTAATGTTCCAACACTTGAAATGGTAAATCAATTTGAAATAGGAGATAATAGAAAAGATGTTGCAATTTTAGATATTGATGCCTGGTCAACTACTACAGGTGCTGTTTTTACTACAGGGTATGAGCATACAGGTTTTTTTAATAGAAAATATATACCTAGAAAAAGAACCGCAAATGCAGCTGGTGATTTAAACTTAACGAATCCAAATAATTACAGAGCAATTAGATTTGCTGATGTTCTATTAATGGCTGCAGAAGCGTTTAATAGACAAGCGAGCCCTAAGGATGATAAAGCAAAAACATATTTAAATATGGTTAGAGCAAGAGCTTTTGGGAATACAAGTAATAATATTTCTGTGAGTGGTCAAGCCTTGACAGATGCTATTTATCACGAAAGAAGAGTAGAATTAATTGGAGAAGGACATCATTTTTTCGATTTAGTAAGAACAGGAAGAGGAACAAGTATTTCAGGGTTTAATACGGGTAAAAATGAAGTGTTTCCAATTCCTCTACAAGAGATACAATTTTCTCAAGGTAATTGGAATCAAAATACTGGATATTAAAATAAGACAAGATGAAAAATAGAAAAACAATATATAAAATCCTTATAGTACTACTAACAATTAGTGCTTGTACAGATTTAAATGATTTAGATTTTGTTGCTTCATTCCCTATGCCTACTAATGTGTCTGCATCATACAATGTTACACAAGACAATACTGGTGAAGTTACAATTACACCAACTGCAGAAGGAGCAAATAGCTACAACGTTTACTTTGGAGACGATACTGCTAATCCAGCTGAAGTAAAGGTTGGAGGAAGTGTTAAACACACATATACAGAAGGAACTTATAATGTAAGAATAGAAGCATTAAATATTAATGGAGATAAAGCTGAATCAACTCAAGAATTAGTAGTTTCTTTTAAATCACCTGAAAATTTAGTTACGACTATAGAGAATGATGCTGCGATTTCTAAGCAAGTTAATATTACTGTTACCGCAGATTTCGCAACCATGTTTGAATTTTATTCTGGAGAAACAGGTGTTAA
>CAJXVT010000007.1 GCA_913062575.1 uncultured Flavobacteriaceae bacterium
ACTGGACCAATAATCTGAGAAACTTTACCTGTTATTGTAGACATTATAGTATCTAATTAATGTTAGTTATTTTATTTAGTGGGTTTTACCCCTCTTTTTCAGGGTGCAAAGGTAAATTATTTATAACGAAATCAAAAGGCTTTTTGACTATTTTTTAAATGTTTCAAGAGGCTTTTTATTTCCTTTTTAAAATAGAAAAAGCCTCATATAAATATGAGGCTTTTAAAATATTATTAAGAAGTTCTTACAAGTTAGAAACTTTTACTTCTACTCTTCTATTGTTAGCTCTACCAGCTCTAGTATTGTTATCATCAATTGGGCTATCTTCTCCATATCCTTTAGAAGATAATCTAGAAGCATCAATACCTTTAGAAACAAAATATTTCACAACAGCATCAGCTCTTTTTTGAGATAATTTAGCATTCATATCAGCTTTACCAACACTATCTGTATGTCCACCAATTGCAAAAGTTGCTTTTGGGAATTCATTCATAACTGCAACAATTGCATCTAAATCACTAGCTACACCTTTTTTGAAAGAAGTTCTATTTGTATTAAACAAGATAGACTTAGCCTCCATGTTAATTGTCTTCATAGCAGCCTCTGTAATTACTGGCTCTGGACATCCATTGTTAGATGCAGGACCTGCCTCATTCACACAATTATCATTTTTATCTAAAACTCCGTCACCATCAGTATCAGGCCAAGGACATCCTCCGTTATCAGTTGGACCTGCTACGTTAGGACATTTATCGTCTTTATTTACAACTCCGTCACCATCAGAATCTGGACAACCTCTGTTAGCAGAAGATCCTTTTTCGTTTGGACACATATCATCTTTATCAGCGATTCCATCTCCGTCAGCATCTGGACATCCGTTTAATGCAGCTAAACCTGCAACATTTGGACAAGCATCTTTAGAATCTTGAACTCCATCACCATCAGTATCAGGACAACCGTTGAAAGCAACTAAACCTGCAACATCTGGACAAGAATCATCTTTATCATATACACCGTCACCATCAGTATCTTTTCCTCCAAATTTAAAGACTAAACTAACTGAATGTTGGAAATAATCTGGAACTTGACCAGTTAAATGTCTTGAACCTCCAGATTGTAAATTAAGACCTAAGTTTTCATTGAACCAAACATTAGCTCCAAATCCTCCGTTAAATTTGATTGATTCTTTTCTACCTAATGAAGCAGCTCCAAAACCAGAATAAATATATGAATCTAACCAAGATGGGCTAGAACCAAATACTTTTCCAATTAAAGAATTCAAATCATATCTAACGTTAGCATCAAAAGCATAAAACATATCTCCTGATCCATCACTATGAACATCTTTTTTATCAATTTTGTTAAAAGACCCTGCTAACTCTAAACTAAATCCTTTTTCTAAATATTTTGCAACAGCAATTCTATTAATAGAAGGAAGAAGTGTATTCCAGTCACCGGTTCCTAAATAATCTTTACCAATATTTTTTAATGATTTATTTCCTCTAATATCTACAGAGTTTAAACCAAAACTAAATGCCCATTGATTATCAGAATCTTGAGCGTGTACATTAGCAACTGTTACCAATGCAAATAAAGCTATCACAGCTATTTTTAATCGTTTCATTATCAAATTTTTAAATTAAAAGTTCTTTTTTAAGTATACAAATGTAAGTGGATAAAACGTATTAACAAAGATTTTTTAAAAAAAATACACTTATTACACCTCTCTACGTTACCGTTTATATGACATTTAAGCTTTTTCCTACTTTAACAAAAGCTTGAATAGCTTTATCTAAATGCTTTTTATCGTGTGCAGCCGACAACTGTACTCTTATTCTTGCTTTATCTCTAGGCACAACAGGGAAAAAGAAACCAATTACATATATACCCTCTTCTAGCAACATATTTGCCATTGTTTGAGATAATTTCGCATCATATAACATTACAGGAACTATTGCCGCATCTGCTCCAACCAAATCAAAACCTGCTTTTTCCATTTCAGTTCTAAAATAATTGGTATTCCACTCTAATTTATCCCTTAGAGTTGTGTCATTAGATATTAAGTCAAACACCTTAAGCGAAGCTCCAACAATTGCAGGTGCTAAAGAATTAGAAAATAAATAAGGTCTAGAGCGCTGACGTAAGATTTCAATAATTTCTTTTTTTCCAGTAGTATAACCTCCCATTGCACCTCCTAAAGCTTTACCAAAAGTACCGGTTACAATGTCAATCCTTTCCATAACATTTTTTAATTCAACGGTTCCTCTTCCTGTTTTTCCAATAAACCCTGCAGCATGACATTCATCTATCATTACCATTGCATCATATTTATCTGCTAAATCACAAATCTCATCCAATTTCGCAACAATACCATCCATAGAAAAAACACCGTCAGTAACAATTATTTTGAACCTATGGTTTTGTTTATTTGCCATTATCAATTGCTCTTCTAAAGAATTCATATCATTATTTGCATAACGATAACGAGCTGCTTTACACAAACGAACACCATCTATAATTGAAGCATGATTTAAACTATCAGAAATTATTGCATCTTCTTTAGTTAATAGTGGCTCAAAAACACCCCCATTTGCATCAAAAGCAGCTGCATATAAAATAGTATCCTCTGTTTTATAAAATTCAGCAACTTTAGCTTCCAATTCTTTATGAATATCTTGAGTCCCACATATAAATCGTACAGAAGACATTCCAAATCCATGAGTATCCATTGTGTCTTTTGCCGCTTGAATTACTTCTGGATGATTTGATAATCCTAAATAATTATTGGCACAAAAATTTATTACTTCTTCTCCAGTAGAAATTTTTATTACTGCATCTTGAGATGAAGTAATAATTCGCTCTGACTTATACAGTCCAGCATCTTTTATTTCTTGCAATTCTTTTTCTAATTGCCCTTTTATAGTACCGTACATTTTAATTTATTTTTTAAGTTACAAATGTAATTTAAATTTCTTCTACAATGATTTCTTCATTAATATATATCAACAACTTTTTTAGCACTTTAATATTCATAGAGATTAATACATCTTCATAAGTTATTAGCTGTTGATGATGGCTTTTTGATGGCTTTCCTGTTTTATAATCAATGATTGTTACCTCTTTTTTTGAATTTAAAACCAACCTATCTGGTATTATAATTTGGCTGTTCTCTGAAACCAATTCTCTTTCATTAAAGACAATAATTCCCTCTGTAAAATATTTCTCAAGCTTTGGGTGATTCACTATTTCTAAAAGTGCTTTTTCTATTTTAATGGCTTCACCTGATTTGAGAACTCCCATTTGAATATATTGCAGCACAACACTCTTTACATCATTTTTTGCAATAACCTTAGACATCATCTCGTGAACTAAATTTCCATATTCAATGGCTTTACTTTGCTCTGTTTCCCAAAGTTTAGACGAATTAGCAACCATATGTATACTATGTTGTTGCCAAGGATTTGAAATAAACTCCTTTTGAATTATTGTTTTAGAAACTTTTTTTATAAAATCACTTACTCGCTGTTTTCTCCCAAAATCATACTGGTTTCTCTCTAATGACCAAACTCCCTTTTCTGACAAGAAATTCATTAAAACTCCCGATGTGGAATTTGAGTTGATATTCCCTTTTGCATCAACCAGCTTTTCTGTTACAATATACAATTGCTCTACAGATCTAGTTAAAGCCACATATAATAGATTAAAATTATCTAGTTCTAATTCTTCTCTTTGTGTGTTATAAATCTGTTCTCCTGTTTTTCCTGCATACCTAATCCCTTTATAAGAATCAACTAGCAACTCGTCAAAACCACTAAACTGTTCTTCTGATAAATTGGTATACCAAGCTTTTGGGTTTTTATCATCATATATTTTTATATTATATGGGAAAATAACAATAGGAAACTCTAAGCCTTTTGATTTATGAATTGTCATTATTTGAACTGCGTTTTCTGCTTCAGGAGCAACAATACTTAATTGCTCTTTTTTCTGATCCCAAAAATCTAAAAACTGCTGAACACTAGTTCCTTTTTTCTGACGCTCAAACACAACATCTAGGAAAAATTGCACATAGGCATCTGATGAATTTATTAGTTTAAATGCTCTAATAATTTCTTCAACCTTCTCATAAAA
The DNA here is from genome assembly GCA_913062575.1 of uncultured Flavobacteriaceae bacterium. Taxonomy (GTDB): domain Bacteria; phylum Bacteroidota; class Bacteroidia; order Flavobacteriales; family Flavobacteriaceae; genus Polaribacter. The sequence continues at coordinate 4,132 of CAJXVT010000007.1, forward strand.
TGGTAACTGGTTGTAGTCTGATAAATTGAAGTTAATAGCATGGTCTTTTATCTTTTCAAAAAAAGTACTTCTTTCTTTTAAGTTAAAGGAAGAAATAAACGAATGCTTGTCAATTTCTATCTTTAAATGAGCATGTAAATAGCACACAATTTTTGCCCAGGTTTCTTGGTCTTTTGGATGCTGAATTCCCTGTAATAAATCGACTATAAAATTAACTTTTGGACTATTCTGTAGCAATAGTGTTTCTGATGAAACAATTTCTATTCCTTTTTCTGATAAATAATTAGCAACTACAACGCCTTCTTTTTTTCTTCGAACTAAAATAGAAATCTCACTTCTAGAAAACTCAGCATCTAAATTGGTGATGATCTCATACACTTTCTTCGCATATTTGAGCTCGTTTTCTTCTTTATTATCTTTCTTTTCTAAAAAATCAATAGATACATATCCACCTTGTTTATTCGTTGTTTTTTGATGATTTCCTTCTACAAATAATTGTTGATACATTGGGTTTTGGAAAAACCCAGAAACATATTGGAAAAACGAGTTATTAAACTCAATTACTTCGCTAAAACTTCGATAATTGGTTTCCAGCTCCTTTATTTCTTTCGGTTGCTGAAAAGGATTTGAAACCGTTCCGTTCTTAACTTCAGAACCTAATTGAATAAACTGTTCTGCTTTTCCACCACGCCAACGGTAAATTGCTTGTTTCCCATCACCAACCAACAATAAATTGCTTTGTTCTTGCGCTAATGCATTGTCTATTAACGGAATTAAATTTTGCCACTGTAACACAGAAGTGTCCTGCATTTCATCAATAAAATAATGCATAAATTTTTGTCCTATTCTCTCATAGATAAATGGTGCTGGCTCATTTTTAATATTGTCAGAAATTAACTGGTTGAATTCAGAAATTAATCGAATATTATTTTCTTCTTTTATACTTGTTAATTCTGAATTAATCTTAGTCAAAACCGCCAATGGAATAATACTTTTTAAGGCGAGTTTATTTAACGTGAATTGTTGATACAACGTCTCTGATTCTTCATACAAACTCAACAATTCTGGTAAAACACTTTCAATGGTCGTTTTAATATCATCAGAAACTGATTTTGTATAAAACCTGTTTTCAGAAATTGCTTTTTTTAATGCACTTTCTTCAAAGAATTTCACCTTAGAAATAGCATCAACAAGATTCATAAAATGATCTGGAAATGATGGTCTTTTTAAAAAATCATCTCTTGATAATCCAATGGCTTCAATTATTTTCAGCCCTTTATTTCCTACTTCATTAAACTGCTCTTCTAACTGTTTTTGATGTTTGGTTAATTTTGATTTTAATGCCGTAAAATCACTAATTGTTTTTGAGCTTAATTTTTTAAAGTGTTTTGCATCTTCATCATTCAATAATATTTTTGCAAATTCATTTAAATCGTAAGAAATATCCCAAGACTTATCTTCCTTTGCCTTGTCTAATGAATAATCAATTAGAGTTTTGGTAATATCGTTTTCGATGCCAATTTTAGAAATCAATACATCTACTGCTTGACTTAACAAAGTTGCTGAATCCAACTCAACTTCAAAATTCAAACTCAACCCTAAATCAAAGGCAAAACTCTTTATTAGCTTATGTGTAAAACTATCAATAGTTGCAATTCCAAATGCGCTGTAGTTTTGAAGTATTGCTTCAAGAGCTTGTTTGCTTCTTTCTTGAAGAGTCAATTTATCTAAGGATGTTTCTTCAACTAAGATTAAAAACAAATCGTTTTCATTCCCTTCAGAAAAAAGCTGCAAATTATCTAAAATTCGAGCTTTCATTTCTGCAGCAGCTTTATTTGTAAAGGTTATGGCTAGTATACTCTGAAACTTATATCGATCATCAGAATTCAAAATAACTTTCAAGTATTCTTTTACAAGCGTAAATGTTTTTCCGCTTCCAGCGGATGCATTATATACTTGAAAGTTTGATGCTATTTGCACAGTTTTATTTTAGTGCAAATTAGGTGTTTTTGCTAGAAGAAGCAAGAAATGAGAGTCAAGAAACATGACTGTCTAATTGTAATTAAAAATAGATACCTAAATCTTAGTTCTAGAAGGGAAGCAGTCTTTAGACTATTTTAAAATTACCCTCTAAATAAAAAGAAATCTTCTTTAATAGATTCAATTTTAGAATCGTCATTTGTAATAATATAATCAATAGCTTTATCTGTAAAACTTTTTCCTTTTTCAGTTAATGAGATAATATTTTTATCAATGGTTATCATATTATTTCTCAGTGCCAAGTCTACTACAGATTTTGAGCGTACTTTTTGCCAATTAATATGCTCGTTCAAGTGATTTATATGACGCTCAGATTTTTCTGTATGATTGTTTAAGTGCAATAAAAATGTCAACAAAGAAACCTCTACCTGTTGCTGTTTATTTCTATACAAAACAGAAAACAAGCCTCTTTTTGGAGCAAATAAGTACACGAGTAAAAAAACCATTCCTAAAACAGTGGTCATAGATCCAGAAATTGAAGCATCTAACCAATGTGCCAACCAATATCCAGAGATTGCCGAAAAAACACCAAAAAAGACGGAGAGTAATAGCATCTTTTTTAAATTATCTGTCAACAGATAAGCCGTAGCCGCAGGTGCTATCATTAAAGCAACAACCAAAATTGCACCAACAGCATCAAAAGCACCAACTGTAGTTACAGAAGCAACACTCATCAAACCATAATGCAGAACCACTGGAGAAAAACCTAATGCAGTAGCAAGACCTGCATCAAAAGTACTTATTTTCAATTCTTTAAAAAACGCAAATAACAGACTCAATGTAATCAACAATATCACTCCGATAGTCCACAAAGATTTCGGTCCAAAATCCATTCCATCAATAAGTAATCTATCAAAAGGAGCAAAAGCCAATTCACCCAACAAAACAACATCTGTATCTAAATGAATATCATTCGCGTTTTTTGAAATCAATATCACACCAATACTAAACATGGCAGGAAAAACCAATCCAATCGCTGTATCTTCTTTTACTAATTTTGTTTTCTGAATAAACTCCACCAACACCACCGTTATAACACCAGATAATGCGGCCATTATTATTAATAAAGGTGAACCTAAATCATGTGTAATAAAGAAACCAATTACCAAACCAGGTAAGATTGAATGGCTAATTGCATCACTAATCAAAGCCATTTTACGCAATACCAAAAAAGTTCCTGGAATTGCACAAGCAATTGCTACTAAACTCGCAATTAACTGTATTTCTAATTGAGCACTAGTCATTTTCTTCTACTTGTTGATTGTATAAATTTAACGCAAAATCATATCCTTTTTCTGTCATTTCCCACATCAATCCTTCTACACGGATATACTCTTTATCTTCTAATTTACTGAGTGATTTTTTAGTATAACCATGGAAGTTATTCAAGATCTTAACAGCATGTGGGTGTGAAATATTTTCGTGACTTTTGGCGATATCAAACATAAAAGCCAATGTTTTATGCAATTGTAAATCCTTTCTGTTTTTAATAAACCGTATTTGCCTAAACAGCAAACCTCTTGATGGAGAGAAAATAAAAGATAAAATAACAAAGGTAGCTGCTACTAGCACAATAACAGGCCCTGTAGATAAATTATTTTGACTTGCACTTATTGCTGTACCTACAACTCCAGAAGTTGCTCCAAATACCGCAGCCAATACCACCATAATTCCTAAACTATTGGTCCATTGTCTTGCTGCTGCCGCAGGTGCTAATAACATTGCACTCATTAAAACAACCCCAACCGTTTGCAAACCTAAAACAATTGCCAACACAATAAATGAAGTAATTAATATGTCAATCATTTTAGTATTAAAACCCAATGTTTTTGCATAGTCTGCATCAAAAAGTAAAATTTTAAACTCTTTCCAAAACAACAAGAGTACCAATAAACAAACCAATGTTACAGTTGCCATAAACCACACATCTCTGGCCAATAAAGTGGCTGCTTGTCCAAACAAAAATTTATCTAAACCTGCTTGATTTGCATTGGGTTGTTTTTGTATATAGGTCAATAATAACATCCCAAATCCAAAGAAAATCGACAAGATTAACCCAAGAGCCGTATCAGATTTCAAATGTGTTCTTCTGGTAATTCCACGAATCCAAAACGCACCGATTAATCCACTAATCAATGCCCCAATTAACAATACGTTTGTTTCTTTGGTTCCAGTAATTAAAAATGCAATTGCGATTCCCGGCAACGCCGCATGCGAAATAGCATCTCCCAACAAGCTTTGTTTTCTTAATACTGCAAAACTCCCCAACATTCCGCAAATTGCACCTAAAATTGCAGTTCCCAAACTGATAGTTCGTAGCGTGTAATCGTTAAAAAGTAATTCAAAATATTCTGTAAAGCTCATTGCTTTTATTCTTTGTTTATTTATTTCTGCACACTTACTTTGTAATTAATTCCGTAAGTTTTGGTTAAGTTATCATCATTGAAAATCTCTTTTACTGGACCCGTTGCAATCTTTTTTACATTTAAAAAAGTAACCCAATCAAAATATTCTGGTACCGTTTGCAAATCATGATGAACCACCACCACTGTTTTCCCTTTTTTACGTAATTCTTTTAATATATTGATAATGGCAATCTCAGTAGTTGCATCTACTCCTTGAAAAGGCTCATCCATAAAATAGATGTCAGCATCTTGCGCCAAAGCTCTTGCTAAGAACACACGTTGTTGTTGCCCACCAGACAACTGACTTATTTGTCGATCTTTAAAAGACAACATTCCGACTTTTTCTAAGGATTCTAAGGCTGTTTTTTTTTCTTTTTTTCCAGGTCTTTTAATCCAACCCAAACTACCATAAGTCCCCATCATCACAACGTCTAGAGCCGTAGTTGGAAAATCCCAATCTACACTCCCTTTTTGCGGAACATATCCAACTAATTTTCGTTGTTTTTTATACGGTTTTCCATAAATAGAAACACTACCAGCTATTGGGTCAATAATTCCTAAAATAGCTTTTATCAAAGTTGATTTCCCCGCACCATTTGGCCCGACAATTGCCATCAATACGCCTTCTGGAATCGCTAAATCAATATCCCATAATACAGGTTTGTAGTTATATGCAACTGTTAAATCATCTACTGTTACCGCAAATTTCTGTTTTCCCATTTTATTTCTGTAATGAGTTAATGATTGTTTTTACATTGTGTTTATACATCCCTATATAAGTTCCTTCGATAGTTCCAAAATCTCCCAAAGCATCAGAAAATAACGTTCCTCCAATTTCAATTTGGTGTCCTTTAGATTTCACAGCTTCTTGTAGAGCTTCTACTGTTCTTCGCGGAACAGAGCTCTCAATAAAAATTGATTTTACATTTTTCTCTATGATAAAAGCTGCCATTTTCTGAACATCTTTTACACCTGCTTCTGTTGCGGTTGACAATCCTTGCAAACCAACTACGTTAAATTGAAATGCCTTCCCAAAATAATTAAATGCATCATGTGCAGTTACCAAGATTCTTTTCCCAACTGGCAACGGATTGATCATTTCTGTAATTGTTATTTTTAGAGCTGCAAGTTTCTTTAAATAGGCTTCCCCATTTCCTGTGTAATAAGCAGCATTTTTTGAGTCCAATTCTGATAATTGCTTAATTAAATAGGCTGTAATTATTTCCCAGTTTGTAATATCAAACCAAATATGTGGATCGTAATTTGAAGCAAAAAACTCAGAATCTATCAACGTACTTTTATCAATTGCATCAGAAACAGCAATTGTTTTATGATTTTGATGGCGCATCTTTTCAAATACTTCCTCCAGCTTTCCTTCTAAATGAATTCCGTTGTAAATAATTACGTCGGCATTAAACAGTTTGCTAACATCACCTTCACTTGCTTTGTACAAATGCGGATCTACTCCAGCCCCCATTAAACCTTTAACGTCAATTTTATCACCACCAATATTTTGTACCAAATCGGTAATCATGGTTGTAGTAGTAACTACCTGAAGTTTTCCATTTTTCGCCCTTTCTCCTTGTTTACAACCGATGATGGCAACAGCTAACACTATGTATAAATATTTTTTCATTTTAAATTGTATGGCTCTCTTTTACTAATAAATTCTCAGCTACTTCATTTGTTATTAATAACTCAATATCATTAATTTGAACTAAAACAGAATTATCAAAAGGTTCAATGTTTATTACTTTTATTGTGTTTCCTATGGCGATTTTCTTCTTATTTAAATACCTTAAAAAATTATCTGAAGAATCCTTTACTGCTAATAAAACAGTCTCTTCATTCTCTTTTAGTGCAGACAACTTAACTTTTTTTCTGATGGTAATATCTCCTTCTTTATTCGGAATAGGGTCTCCATGTGGATCAACCGTTGGAAAACCTAATAAGGCATCTATTTCGTCTATTAATTTTGGCGACTTGATATGTTCTAATTGCTCAGCAACATCATGCACCTCATCCCAATTAAAGTTTAGTTTTTCTACTAAAAAAACCTCCCACAACCTGTGTTTTCTTATTATAACAGCTGCAATCTTCTTCCCTTCAATAGTCAAGTTCACTCCTTGATACTTTTGATAAATAAGCACGTTTTTATCTGCTAGCTTTTTCACCATATCGGTAACAGAAGACGCTTTCGTGTCTAATTTTTTAGCAATTGCATTTGTACTTACTCCTTTTTCAGTGAGCGAACTTAAATGATAAATTGCTTTTAAATAATTCTCTTCAGAAGATGTAAACATATCGCATTGATTATACAGCAAATATACCTCTTTTTTGAATTACGTAAAATTATTTTTAGACATATCTAAAAATAATTTTATATTTGCATAAAATTAAGATCCATAAACAATGAAAACAAAACGTTTTTACTATATAATAGCTGCCTTAAGTTTTATCCTTGTTATTATCTCTTGTGATAAGACATTGCCAAATGCTCCTGAAGAAAACTTATTACTTGATGGGCCTCTAGAAGGTCTTACTCATGAACAACAACTTCAATTTTTAAAAGGAGATATCGCTTTTAATGATGATGTTTTTACTGTAGAAAAAGGACTTGGGCCTCTTTTTAACGCAAATAGTTGTGCAACTTGTCATGCAGGTGACGGAAAAGGACACCCTTTTATTGGTTTTACTCGTTTTGGACAAACAGATGCTACTGGAAATAATTTTTTAAATCAAGGAGCTCCACAATTGCAAAACAAAGCAATTCCGGGTTACGCGCCAGAGCAACTACCAGCAGGAGCTACATTTAGCAATTTACTTGCGCCAGCTGTAACAGGGCTTGGTTTTTTAGATGCTGTTAGTGATGCAGATCTTATTGCTTTATCTGATCCTAATGACATAAACAATGACGGAATAAGCGGTGTTCCACATTGGAATACTATTCCAGAATATGCAAAAGCACAATTACGACCAAATACCATTACAAATGGAGGAAAGCATATAACTCGATTTGGGAAAAAAGGAGCAGCTTATAATTTACTGCAACAAACATCAGAAGCCTATAACCAAGATATGGGAATTACTTCTGTATTTGAAATAATTGATACGTATAGTGGATTGGAAATTGATCCAGAAGTAGGAACAGAACAAGTAAATGATGTTGTTTTCTATTTAAAAACATTAAAAGCTCCATTAAGAAGAGACGAAACAAATCCAGATGTTATTGAAGGTGAAAAGTTATTTACAGAAATGAAGTGTGCTAGTTGTCATACTCCAACATTACAAACTGGGCCATCTACTATTGAAGCTTTATCAAACAAAACATTTCATCCATATACAGATTTGTTACTGCATGATATGGGAACTTTATTAGACGATAATTACACCGAAGGTTTTGCCTTAACTAGCGAATGGAAAACACCAGCATTATGGGGACTTGGACTTTCTCAAGATTCACAAGGTGGTACCTATTTCTTAATGCATGATGGTAGAGCAAAATCAATAGAGGAAGCTATTTTACTACATGGTGGCGAGGCCTTACAATCTAAAAACAAGTACGAACAACTATTAGAATCTAAAAAGAAACAGGTTTTAAAGTTCTTAGAATCACTATAATATGGAGCGTAGAAAATTCATAAAAACATGTTGTATTACTGCTGTTGGTCTACCAATATTAGCATCGACATTTCATTCTTGTGCAAGTGCTATTCATTATGCTTCAGTAACTAAAAAAGCAAATCGTTTGGTCGTAAAAAAAACAGCCTTTTTTGAAGTAAAAAACAACAAAGAAATAGCAAGAGATTTTGTTTTAGTAAAAACAGAAGACATGAGCTTCCCTATTTGCTTGTACAAAACAAAAAACAACACCTATATCGCATCTTTACTAAAATGTACTCATAGAGGATGTGAACTTAATGTTGGTGGCGGAATCTATACCTGTCCTTGTCATGGAAGTGAATTTACCATAGAAGGTGATGTATTAGAAGGACCAGCAGAAAAAAAATTAAAAACATTTGAAATCATTACTGACAATGAAAACATTTACATTTTACAAGCATAAACTAGTTATTTTTACATTAACATTTGTAGTTGCAAGTAGTAACATAAATGCTCAAGAAACCAATTCTATTTTTAAACGTTCAAAGGTAGATACTACTTCTGCTCAGCTAAACATGGATGCTACCTATAATAGACCGTTTTTAAAATTAGATAAGGTTCCTGTTGCTTTTGGCGGTTATCTTGAAGCGAACTCAATATATTCTTCTGAAGATGGTGTTTCTGATGGTTTATCTTTTCAGGCACGTAGATTAACGTTGTTTATGTCTGCTACTATTTCTAAAAGAATCAAATTTCTTTCAGAGATAGAGTTTGAAGATGGCGGTAAAGAGATTGCCATTGAATTTGCGGCATTAGATGTAATTTTATATCCTGAATTTAATTTTAGAGGAGGAATTATAATGAATCCTATTGGCGGATTTAATCAAAACCATGATGGACCAAAATGGGAGTTTGTAGAGCGCCCTAATATGGCGAATCAATTATTACCTGCTACTTGGTCTAATGCTGGGTTTGGAATCTTCGGAAAAACATACAAGAACAACTGGATTATAGGTTATGAAGCGTATTTAACCAATGGTTTTGACAATAATATTATCAATAATGAAGAAAGTAAAACTTTTTTACCTGCTTCGAAAGAAAATGGGGAACGCTTTGAAGAAAGCAATAGCGGACATGCCCTTTTTACTGGAAAAATTGCCTTTAAAAACAGAAAAATTGGTGAAATAGGCTTTTCATATATGAATGGTGTGTATAACAAATACGAAGAAGATGGTTTGGTATTGGACACAAAAAGAAAATTGAGTGTCTATGCAGTAGATTTTACTACAACCATCAAAAAAACAAACACCTATATTGTTGGTGAGTATGCTTTTATTTCTGTGGATGTTCCAAAAACTTTTACACAGCAATATGGTAATAAACAGCAAGGTTTCTTTGTTGATATTGTACAACCTGTTTTAAAACGTAAGGTATTGGATTGGGACAATGCAACTTTAAATTTAGCCGTTCGGTTTGATTATGTAGATTGGAATATTGGAACCTTTAACGAAACAAACACCAATATCGGAGACGATTTATGGGCGGTTACACCAGCTATTAGTTTTAGACCTACTTCTCAAACTGTATTTAGATTGAATTACCGGTACCAATGGCAAAGAGACATTTTAGCAAATGCTCCAGCAAATCAAGCGTCTTGGTTACTTGGTTTTAGCACGTATTTTTAACTAGTTATTACTACTCCATAACCTTGGAATCATAGCTCTTAATTTTAAACTATACACAACACCAACAGAAAAATAGGTATGTGAACGCATACTTCCGAAAGTTTCTAATGAGTTTTTGTGTAAAAGTTGAATATTAGCACCATATCTAGAGTTTAGCCAAAATGTTCCTCCGGCACCAATATTAAATGTTGGCGTCATTTTGTACGTGGTTTTCAACAAACTCCCTCCAAACATTATGTAAGGCACAAAATTTTCTTTTGACTTTCCAAAATCATATTTTACAGCCCCATCTAAAGAAAAGTAAGGAACATCATTTTTATAAAAACCCGAAATTTCATTGATTGTGTTAAACGATATTGCTGCATCTAGTGTTAATCCTTTATAAAAATACCTTGACACATTCAGTTTTGGCATTTGAAAAATAAATTGTTCACCTATAAAATGTGAATCTTCTGATGTAAATTTTACGACTCCAACACTAGCGCCAACTACCCATTTATTCTCTTTATTTTGACCAAACAACTGAGATCCAACAAAGAAGAAAATTAAAAAAACTTTCAAAAACTTAGACATAACTTTTTATTTTCTTTTATAAATAACTCTTTTTTGATAAAGTTATTGTTTTTTTTGATAAAGTAGGTTTTTAACACTGTAATTTCCAAATAGATAGTACATTTGCTAAAAATAGTTGAGTTGAGTAGAGAGATTATTAGTAATCGATATGAAAAATCTGCTAAAACCAAGCAGATTTTAAGTGAACTTCAACACGAACAAAACCATTTTCAAATTACGAATTTGGTCGGCTCGTCGTTGTCTTTTGTTATTTCAGAAAGTTTTAAAGTTGCCCAAAAACCGTATTTGTTAATCTTTAATGATAAGGAAGAAGCAGCATATTATTTAAATGATTTTGAGCAATTATTGGGCGATAAAAATGTGTTGTTTTACCCCGGTTCTTATCGAAGGCCTTATCAAATTGAAGAGGTTGATAACGCCAATGTTTTATTGCGATCTGAAGTTTTAAATAGAATTAATTCTCAAAAGAAACCTGCTGTAATTATTACCTATCCAGATGCGTTATTTGAAAAAGTAGTTACCAAAAGAGAGTTAGAAAAAAACACGTTAAAAGTTAGTGTTTCAGATAATTTATCGCTAGATTTTGTAAACGAAGTTTTATTTGAATACAATTTTAACCGTGTTGATTTTGTTACAGAACCTGGAGAGTTTTCTGTTCGAGGCGGAATTATTGATGTCTTTTCTTTTTCTAATGATGAACCGTATAGAATTGAGTTTTTTGGTGATGAAATTGATAGCATCAGAACCTTTGATGTAGAAACGCAACTTTCTAAAGACAAGCTGAAGAAAGTAAGCATCATGCCCAATGTAGAGAACAAAACATTGCAAGAAAAAAGAGAAAGTTTCTTGAAATATATTTCTTCAAAAACAATTATTTTTACTCAAAACACCGATTTATTAACTGGAAAACTCGATAAATTCTTCACAAAAGCAACCGAATATTTTGACGACCTATCTAAAGAAATCAATCATTCTAAACCTTCAGAATTATTTTGTGATGGCGCATTTATAAATCAGCAGTTGCAAGGTTTTACCCTGGCTTCTATTAATCAGCCAGAAAAGATTCACACCACAACAAATATTACCTATAAAATAAACCCTCAACCATCTTTTAATAAACAATTTGACCTTTTAATAAAAAATCTAAACAACTACTCTAAACAAGGATATACCAATTACCTTTTTTGTGCGAACGAAAAACAGGCACAACGTTTTCACGACATTTTTGAAGATGTAGAACAGGATGTAAATTACGAAACCATTGTATTTCCTTTACATCAAGGGTTTATTGACGCCGAAGAGAAAATTGTTTGCTATACTGATCACCAAATTTTTGAACGTTATCATAAATTCAGATTAAAAAATGGATACGCAAAAAAGCAATCTATTACTTTAAAAGAATTGACCAATTTAGAAATTGGTGATTATGTAACACACATGGATCATGGAATCGGAAAATTTGGTGGATTACAAAAAATTGATGTTGAAGGAAACAAGCAAGAAGCTATTAAATTAATTTATGGTGATCGTGATATTTTATACATCAGCATTCATTCTTTACATAAAATTTCTAAGTTCAGTGGCAAAGATGGTAAACCTCCAAAAGTATACAAATTAGGGTCTGGAGCTTGGAAAAAAATCAAACAAAAAACCAAGGCTAGAGTTAAACATATTGCTTTTAATTTAATCAAATTATATGCAAAGAGAAGGCTTGAAAAAGGCTTTCAATATGGTCCAGACACACATATTCAGCACGAATTAGAAGCTAGTTTTTTATACGAAGATACTCCAGATCAATATACAGCAACACAAGATGTAAAAGCTGACATGGAAAAAGAACAACCTATGGATCGTTTGATTTGTGGTGATGTTGGTTTTGGTAAAACAGAAGTTGCTATTAGAGCGGCTTTTAAAGCAGTAGACAACGGCAAACAAGTTGCTATTTTAGTGCCTACTACGATATTGGCTTTTCAACATTTTAAAACATTTACTGAACGTTTAAAAAACTTTCCTGTTACCATAGATTATCTGAACAGATTTAGAACAACTAATCAAAAAAACGGTGTTATAGAAGGTCTATCTAACGGTTCTGTAGACATTGTTATTGGTACACATCAATTGACAAATAAACGCATTAATTTTAAAGACTTAGGGCTGCTTATTATTGACGAAGAACAAAAATTTGGTGTTGCTGTAAAAGACAAATTAAAAACAATTAAAGAGAATGTTGATACTTTAACCTTAACTGCAACTCCAATACCTAGAACCTTGCAGTTTAGCTTAATGGCAGCAAGAGATTTATCTGTAATTAACACTGCGCCACCCAACAGACACCCAATAGAAACGAATGTAATCCGCTTTAGCGAAGAAACTATTAGAGATGCTGTTTCTTATGAAATTTCTAGAGGAGGACAAGTCTTTTTTATTCATAATAGAATAGAAAATATTAAAGAAGTTGCAGGTCTTTTACAACGTTTATTACCGAGTGCAAAAATTGGCATTGGACATGGGCAAATGGAAGGTAAAAAACTAGAAGAATTGATGCTTGGTTTTATGAACAACGAGTTTGATGTACTGGTTTCCACTACTATTATTGAAAGTGGTTTAGATGTACCAAATGCCAATACTATTTTCATAAATAATGCTAACAATTTTGGCTTGTCAGATTTACATCAAATGCGTGGACGTGTTGGTCGATCTAACAAAAAAGCGTTCTGTTATTTTGTTACTCCGCCTTATCATATGATGACAGATGAAGCCAGAAAACGAATTGAAGCGCTGGTCTTATTTTCTGATTTAGGAAGCGGATTAAATATCGCCATGAAAGATTTAGAAATTCGCGGTGCTGGAGATTTATTAGGAGGAGAGCAAAGTGGGTTTATCAACGATATTGGGTTTGATACTTATCAAAAAATATTAAGTGAAGCCATTGACGAATTAAAAGAAAACGAATTTAAAGAGCTCTTTCCTGCAGATACGTCAAAACCAAAAGAGTTTGTAAAAGAGGTACAAATTGATACTGATTTCGAAATATTATTTCCAGATGATTATGTGAATTCAATTACTGAAAGATTGAATTTATACAATGAACTTGCGAGCCTAACTATAGAGGTTGAATTAAAACAATTCGAAACGAGAATGATTGATCGTTTTGGGGAGCTCCCTATCCAAGTAGTTGACTTATTTGATAGTTTACGCATTAAATGGTTGGCTAAAAAATTAGGTTTAGAGAAAATTATTTTAAAGAAAAAACGCATGATTGGCTATTTTGTTTCTGATCAACAAAGCGAATTTTATCAAACCCAAAACTTCACCAATATGATAACTTATGTGCAAAAGAATGGTAAAACTTGTGTGATGAAAGAAAAGGAAACTAAAAATGGTTTGCGTTTATTAGTTACCTTTATCCACATCGATTCTGTTTCAAAGGCATTAACGGTTTTAAACAATATCTAAATGGCGTCAATTTTTGGTCATGCATTAACCGCAGTTGCAATTGGAAATAGCTTTTCTAAAAGCGTTACTAATTGGAAGTTTTGGTTGCTTGGAATGGGTTGTGCAATGTTTCCAGATGCAGATGTTATTGGGTTTAGCTTCGGAATTGAATACAGTAGTTTTTGGGGACATCGTGGTTTTTCTCATTCACTACTTTTTGCATTGATTTTTGGAGTTATAATTACTTTGATTTTTTACAAAAAACAGTTTTCTACAAAAAAAGGAATGCTTTTCATATTGTTTTTCTTTTTATGTACAGCTTCACATGGTGTTTTAGATGCTATGACTACTGGAGGAAGAGGTATTGCTTTCTTTTCTCCATTTGACAACACACGCCATTTCTTTTCTTGGAGACCCATAAAAGTTTCTCCAATCGGAATTGAACGCTTCTTTAGCGAACGAGGTTTTAGAGTTCTCAAAAGCGAATTTATTTGGATTGCAATTCCAAGTTTGATGTATATATTGTCTACGTTTATTGTTAGAAAAATCAAATCAAAAAAGAAAATACATCAATGAAAGATTCTCATCTAAAACATATTTTTGAGCTGCTCTTGGCGACATTATTTATAAGTACTTCTGGAGTTTTAGGAAAGTATATAGATATGCCTCCTCCAGTAATTGTTTGGTGGCGATCTTCTTTAGCAATGCTATTTATTTACTTGTATTGCAGATATAAAAACATCAATCTAAAAATAAACTCGAAAAAAGACTTCCTCATATTTGTGCTAGGAGCAATCTTTATGGCTATCCATTGGATTACCTATTTTTACGCGTTAAAACTCTCTAATGTTGCTCTAGGAATGTTGTCTTTATATACCTTTCCAGTAATTACGGCTTTATTAGAACCTTTCTTTATCAAAACAAAATTCAACCCGACTCATATTTTACTAGGTGGAATTGTTTTACTCGGAATTTACATTTTAGCGCCAGAATTTAATCTAGAAAGTTCTCATGTGCAAGGAATCATTTTAGGATTAATTTCTGCCTTATGTTATTCTTTGCGAATCTTACTTATGAAACAACAAGTAGCTAAGTATAATGGAACTATGTTAATGTTTTATCAGGTATTAATGATTACTGTTTTGCTTGTACCAACATTATTTATGATGGACACTTCAAATATAGAAACTCAATATCCATATGTGCTATTACTAGCTTTATTAACTACAGCTATTGGGCACACAATTATGGTGAAGAAATTTTCTTATTTTTCGGTTTCAACAGCAAGTATTATCAGTAGTATTCAACCAATATTCGGAATTATTCTAGCCTTCTTTTTCTTACATGAAATTCCAACAATGAACACCTTTTTTGGCGGCATGTTGATTTTGTCTACGGTTGTTATTGAGAGTATTAGGTCAAAAAAGAAACATTAATACGTACTGATATCTAAATAATTTCGCTTGACAAAAACTAAGATAGTTTCTAAAATTTCTCCCATGTTTTTACATTTCTTAAAAGCGATATCATTTGTGAAGGTGAAAACTTCTTTTTTTAATCTTTCAATATTTTTATCATAAGAGATGCTGTCATTTTTCATGCAATCAATCAAATCTGAAATTCTATCATAAGAACTAATCATTCGTTTTGCCATAATAGACCGCTCTTCAACTTTGTATTGCTCAATAGATGTTGGCAACAGCTTATTGCCTACCATTTCTACCATTTTACGGTTCTCTTTAAAAAACTGAAGGTTGTATACTTTTAATTTTCCTTCAAAAGACTGTTGGTCAAAATCTATAGCACGAATTTTATAAACCACATGATCAAAATCGTGCGTTGGTACAATCACGTAATTATAAGAACGCATATCTCCCAATAAACGAATCATACAGCGTTCATTGAACTTTACAAATTCTTTTGCTATTTGTGCCTTTTCTGGCTCCGTACAATTGGGTAACATATCTTTAATAAATACATCTCCAGGAATTCCCGTAATGTGTTCTTCAATCAAGGTGTTTTTATACACTAAAAAGTTTAAATGATCTGGAGAAAGAATATGCTCTAATTCCAGTCCATACACACGAGAGGCATCTGTTTTTTTTACATAAAAATAAATGTAATTGTCATTTAATACATTTCTTATTTTTATTCGAAAAGGCTTTGAATTACCAAACGTACAATAATCTACAGCATCAACATTTAAATATGGAATTGTATCTTCATTACCATTAGAATGTAAAATAGTATAGATTTTTTTTAGACTTAAATCAATTTCTTTTCTTTCGTGTTCATCATAATACGCTCGTACCCATAAGGTGTCTTCATCATATTTGTCATACACTACAACTGAGCCTTGAAAGCGCAATAAATCATCATAAAAAACAGGAATCTTAATAGCTCTACTATGCTCAACCAAGTAGTTATTCAGCTTTTCATTTACTGGAAATGCTGGTTTTTTTTGAGACATTAATTTTTCTTCAATTGACATTTTAGGTGATTTTTCAATCAAAAATAGTGATAAAAGATAACACTCTTGTTATCCATGAAAAATCTTGTTTACCAATAAAACAGATAAACGAGTAAGTACTTATTTTTGAACTATCACTCTACGTATAACTTTTGTTTTAGTTGAGTTGTGAAATTTAATAGTTAAAAAATATACACCATTTTCAAAACTGTTGAGCTCTAATCTTGTGGCGTTTTCCTTATGAATTAATAACGAGCCTAATATATTGTGTAAACTAACTGTATAATTACTTTTATTTTCTAATTTTATATTAATCGTATTGCTTGTTGGATTAGGATAAATACTAAACTTCTCACTAGTGTGATCTGAAACATTAAGAACCGTGCCCCATTCAGTTTTAACTCGTGCGCTTTCAAGGTGAGCTGTACTAAGCCATTTTCTTCTTAAAAATTCATTAACACCAATAATTTGGTTTTCTGTCAACTCTACGTCCCAGATAATCAGCTCTCCGAGCTTCCCTTCCCATTCGGGGTTAGTCTCTCGAACATCTTTGATTTTTAGCTCCGTTAAAACGGTAGAAAGAACTATGAAATCCATCGGGTTTGCTGTTGTAAATGGATCAACCTGTTTGCCATTAAGATACACCCGTCCATCCAAATTAGTTGAAGGCGTGGGGTCGGCAAAAAGTTGACTAGAATCCGTATGCTTTGGTATGAATTTGTCTAACCCATAAAATGGAGCGGTTCCGGCAACAGACAATTCATTTTCTTGATAAGCAAGGATAATGGTTCTAAGCCTTCTGTCAAAACCTTCTGAAAGTCTTCGAAACCAAACAGAACCATAATCTTCTACTCCTAAGCCATTTTGATAATTCCCTAAATAAAGAAACCATTCGCCTTCATTCCATTTACCACCTTCTTTAAATAACCAGTCATAAGTCACGCTATTTTCCTTTGGCTCGTCTGTTACTCCATCTGCATCCAAATCAGAGGCATCCATCCAAAATTGAACTCCTGGTATTGTACTTGGATCTATAGGAGTAATCTCTTGTAAAGGTTTACGGGCCGCTACATAATAATACCCATCACCTGTTGGTGTAAACGTATTACCATTATGAAGTTCTTCTCCACTCTTGGATTGATCATACCAAACATACTCATAACCTACCTTAGGGTTAACGATGGATAGCATACCTCCAGTTTCAATAACTTCAGGCGAATCTGGCATTGTAATAGCAAATCCTTTAGCTTTTGACGCAATAGATGATAACGAAGCTTCATAAGCCTGCACATAATATTGACCTGAGTTTTCTGGCTGAAAACTTGTACCTTTATGAAGTTTTCCTGTCATATCAAGGTTAGATGCCCAATAGTAAGTGAAATTAGGATTAGGGTTATTTATCTGAACTTGATAATTTCCTAGCTGACTAATTTCAATTGGTTGTAAAGAAACTGTTACTTCTTTGATTTCTATAATTTCTTCGATAAAACTACTGTTTGCATCCTTTACTTGATATTTATAAAATCTTAATGGTAGATTAACTGCTTCAATCTTATTTTCTAATTGTGGCTTTTCATTAAATACAAATTTTGCAAATTCCACTTCCTTTATGGCTAGCCAGCCATCACCCCAATTTTCAGTAATGCGTAATCGAAAATATCTATAGGAAGCTGGTTGACTTAACATGAATTCAAACCGTTGTTCTCTTTCAGGAAATTCAAAATTACTAATTGTTTCAATATCTATCCAATTAGAATCGTCGTCTGAGCCTTGCAAAACCCATGATTTAGCATCTCTTCCTTTAACATCATCATTTGAGGTAATGGAATATGCTTCAATTTCAGTGCTTTTTTCAAAATCAAAACCAATATAATTACTACCATTAAAATTCGCTGCCCACATATTTGTGTAATCAGCACTATTATCAAACGCTCTAACTGGTTCATGTTGGTTTGTGTACCCACTTGAAATCACTTGACTTGCGTTTGGACTTGTTTGATCAGTAAATAGTTTTTCGAACCATAAAACTTCATAGGGTTTCAGGCCTCCACTTAGCTCTAAAGAAATACTACCATTATTCTCATTATTAGATACATGATTGGCAATTGAAAAAACACCTATAGGGATTGAAACTTCCGAAATCGAGACTTCACGAGTTACTTCACATCCAGTTGCTGTGGAAGTAATTTTTAAACTATAGGTTCCTGCTGAAACTTGAATTGAAGGTGCAGTTGATCCTGTTGACCAAAGATATTCGATTGCTGCTTCATTTACAGGGCTATTATCTTCTTTGATATTCCATGCAGAAAGATTCCATTGACTAGCATTGGGGCTACTAATAATATCAAAATCTAATATTGGTTCTTGACCAACCTCTATTTGCTTATTTACACTACACCCATTTACATCAGCAACAGTAAGTGAATATGTTCCAGGAGAAAGATCAGTAATTGAACTTGTCTTGACTTGTCCATCAAGGAAAATTTCATACGGTCCGATTCCTCCAGTTGGAGCAACAATTATAGTTCCATTACCCAAACCAGTACAGTCTGCATTTGTTATTGTTGTAACTACTGAAAGGTTGTAATCACTTACTGCAGCTTGATTAATAGTCCAAATATGCGATTGTTTAGGCTCTGGATACAGCTCCTTAAATTTTTCATCATAACGAACAAAATCTGTTTCATCTGTAACTACCAATTCTACCGTATAATCATTACATACACCAAAGGTAACATCAATTGATTCCACATCCTCTTGATACAATACACCATTTACGAACCATTGGTATTTCTGGGTGTTAGGCTCTGGTTTTACAATGTCTGCTGAAAATGTAATGGTCTCGTTACCATTTACGGTAATCTCTTGTGAAGCAGGCATTGGATTTTCAATTACATTTACATACTGATAAAGCATCGTAACAAATCGCTGTAAACATACCGAACACATTTCTTGCCCATAATTATCTCCAAAACCACCGGCGCCCATATAGCAGGATTTTGCTGTAGGTCGATAACTTCCAAAATAACCTGAAATGTTACCTTGGAATAATCCAATATCGTTTGTATAAGTAGCAGTATATGGAGTGGGTAAAGGAAAATCTGGATTAATCCATTTTCTCCATGGAATATCATCAATAAAACTCTGACCTGTTAAATTGGGTCCTTCTATTGGAACATAATTACTCCATCCTCCAGGAGTTGTATATTCGTCTGACAATCCAGCCATGGTGTGATTAAATTCATGAAATACCGTGTGTGGTTCCAGGCCATATAGCTGAGCAAACCCCGTTCTACTTGCTCTATTAACTCCAGCTCCGCCACCGCCACCGCCTTTAAAAGAGTATAGCATGGTTATCCACCCTCTGTCTTCATTTGTCCATGGTAAAAACAATTCGTCCCTTACCCCATTTGCTGTTTGATAAAAGCTAGGAATGGTTTCAAAAACTAAAGGGTTAGGAAAATATACACTATACACATTAAAGAAATTACTGTAATGAGAAAACCCACTTTTATTATTTGGATTATTTATATCAAAATATGCTAAAAGAGGAGCAATACCAGCATTCAAATCTTCTTTAGTATTATAAGTACTAGTGCCTTCTTTATTAGTAAGGTTGGCAATAGCTATACTTATACGATTATCTTTAGGTCCGTTATTAAGTAAAGTATCTACATCAACTGTAGCGGTTATTTCTTTTATTGTTTGACCTTGAGAATTAAAACCAACAACCAAAGCAGTTAGTATTGATAAAAAGTATTTTGCTTTCATAATTTTTATTTGAACATTAAATTATTTAGTGCTGTCTATTTTTTGAACCCTAAAAAGGTGCCGTTTAAAATCTATGAGATTTAAAAAAAAGAAATACTCATGCAATGATGTAAGTAAAGGTTGGGGGATCATAATTATGTTTTGTTAGATTAGTTAAGTAAATATACCTTATTATGATAAAACTAAAGGGTTTTCACATGTGACAAAATCTAGCAAACACTTAAAAAGAAGAACTTTGCTATATACTTCTTTGTTTTTATGTTATTGTTATATTTGTGAAACGTCAATTTCAACTGCCCTATGAAATGTTATTCTTCCCTCTTATTTTTTATATTATTTTTCATATCAATATTAAATTCACATACTGCTCTTGCTCAAGATTCTAAGAATACTTTACTAGTTCAACAAAAAATAGATTCTGCAAATTTTTATCTAAAATCTAATATTGAAAAAGCTAGAGTTTTGTTTACAGATGTATTAAACTTAGCTGAAACTTTAGAAAATGAACGCTTAAAAGCATCCATTTATGGGCGCTTGGGTACATTAGAACGAATGAAATCTAATCATGTTCAAGCCTTAGAGTTTCATTTAAAATCATTGAAAATTCATGAAAAACATAATGACTCCTTAAAAATTGCTGAAAACTACCATAGTATTGGAATTGTTATGCGTTATCAAATACAATATGATGAGTCTGCCAATTATTTAAAAAAAGCGATTGCTCTAAGAGTACAATTAAATGATACTTTAGGTTTGGCAGGAAGTCATTCTATGTTAGGGGTAATTTATAGAAGACAAAAAAAGTATAATGATGCGGAAAAAGAATATTTACTGGCGTTAAAACTATTTACTTTACTCAATAATAAAGAAGAAATTTTAGGTGTAAAAGGTAACTTGGCAAGCTTGTATTATTATCAAAAAAAATACGCAAAGTCCAATGAAGTAAATTTAGAGAGCTTAATATATTTAAAAGAAGTAGATAATAAATCTTCACTTGCTACGAGATATGCCAACATTGCAAGAGGGTATCAAAAACTAAAAGAATATAAGACATCTATCAAATACTTTGATTCTGTAATAACTATTTCAAAAGAGCAAGGTTATATAAGGCAGCTTTCTTTGAGTCATAATGGACGAAGTCGAATTTATTATTATTTAAAAGATTATAAAAATGCTTTAAGTGATTATAGAGCTTATAAAAACACAAATGACTCTGTTTTTAGTAGTAGAAAAACACGGGAAATTACGACGTTGCTATTAAATAAAGAATTTGAAAACCAACGAGTTATTGACAGTATTCAATTTTCTTCAAAAGAGAAGAATTTACAATTGATTGCTGAATCCGAGAAAAACAAAACGAAATTTTATTCATTATTGCTTCTTCTTTTTCTTTTAATTGGGGTTGCCCTTTTTTATGTTTTAAAACATAAGAGAAAGATTGTTGAAACTAGGCTAGAAAATAAAGAGTTACTAGCTCAAGTTCTTGAGCAAAAATTAAAAATTAATAGAAGTGAATCAGAACGAATTATTAATGAAAAAGCAATTAACCTCTCTAATAAAAAAAACCTTTTTTCATTTATTACTAAGTTGTTAAAAAAAGGGGATACTTCTTCTATATTTAATGATTTAAATGCACTTACTATAGAATTGAATAATCAAATTAATAAAGAGTCTAGTCAATCTGTTTTAGACAAAGACTTTGATAATCTTCATGTTCGATTTGAGAAAAAACTAATAGAATTGTATCCTGCACTTACAAAAACTGAACGAGAAATTTGTAGCTTAATACTTGCTAATAAATCAATAAAGGATATTATTAGTATTAGAGGTGTAACTTCAGCCTCGGTTCAATCTATTCGATATCGAATTAGAAAAAAATTAAACCTTAAAAAGGGTCAAGAATTACAACAGTTCCTTAAAGAACTATCGTAATTTCTTTATTGTGATAGCTAAAAAACAGAATCAATTACATCACTTCAAACAACTTTCCGGGTAAAGGCTTTACTAGGTTTTTCATTTCTAATTGTAATAATAAAGAAGCCAATTTATAGGTTGGAATTTGACATTCAATAGCGATAACATCTAGCAATTGCTTCCCGTTTTCAAATAAGTAATCATACACTTTTTGTTCTTGATTATTCAACTCGGTAAACAATTGTTGTTGCAAGGGTTTAGAGTTCTTCGACTTTGACAAATCCCAATTCAACATTTTAGCGATGTCTTCAGCAGAAGTTATTACTCCCGCTTTATTGGTTTTTATTAATTGGTTACATCCTTTGCTAAATAAATCGGTAGTTCTTCCAGGAATTGCAAAAACATCTCTACTATAAGAATTGGCAATATCTGCAGTAACTAAAGAACCTCCTTTTTCTGCGGATTCTATAATAATTGTTGCTTGAGAAATTCCAGCTACAATTCTATTTCGTTTTAAAAAATTTTCTCTAAGTGGGTTTTCATCATGCCAAAACTCAGTAATAAAACCACCGTTTTTATGTACTTGATTGATATATTTCTTGTGCACTTTAGGGTAAATCTGATCAAACCCATGTGCCAAAACAGCAATTGTCTGAAGTTCATTTTTCACAGCTTCTTTATGCGCACAAATGTCAACTCCATAAGCGAAACCACTTACAATGATTGGGTTGTGTGATTTTAAACCTTGAATTAATTCTTGACAAATACCACGTCCATAAGAGGTCATATTTCGAGTGCCAACTATACTTATAATTCTATCATTATTTAGATCCATATTTCCATCTTTAAAAAATAGAATTGGAGCATCAATACACTGTTGCAAATTGATTGGGTAGTCATTATCTAAGAAATAAGAAAAGGCAATATTGTTTTGCTCAATATATTCCATTTCTAATTCGGCTAGCTCTAGGTTTTTTTTATTGAATAATTGATTGGTAACATTCCTTCCTATTCCATTTATTTTCAACAAGTTTGAAGGTTTCTCTTTGAAGATTTGAGCAACATCTCCTGTAGCAACAATGAGTTTTTTTGCTAAAACATCGCCTACGGCTTTTGTCTTTTGCAAACGCAAAATGGCAAGTAATTTTTCTTTTTTCAACACGCAATAATTTGATACTCAATGTACAACAAATTTTTGTTGATAAGTTTCTAATTACATTCGGATTTTTTCCAAAATAATACTAACTTTGTTATTATGACTTTAAGCAACTACATTAACGATTTATTATACAGATACGATTGCGTAATTGTTCCGAATTTTGGAGGATTTGTAACCAATGCTATTTCTGCAAAAGTGAATCACTTTTCACATACATTTTATCCACCAACAAAGCAGATTACATTCAATTCGCTTTTGAAAAATAATGACGGATTATTGGCAAACTACATTGCTTCATCAGAAAATATTTCTTTTGAAAAAGCTGTAGAAAAAATTGCTACTATTGTTACTGACTGGAATACACAATTAAAAAATGAGTCTGTACTTATTGGTAAAATTGGTAGCATCTCTTTAAATAAAGAGCAACAAATTACTTTTGAACCAAATGCTACTACCAATTACTTAACAGAAACGTTTGGGATGAGTGCTGTGAGCTCTCCTGCTGTAAAACGCTTAGCATACAATAAACAAGCTGAAAATATTATACCTGTTATTGCTAATAAAAAATCATCAGGGTTTTTAAAATATGCCGCTGCAGCAGCAATAGTATTAACTGTTGGTGCATTTGGTTGGAATGGTTACCAAACCAATCAATTAAAAGACCAATATGCGAAACAACAATTAGATGTTGAGAAGAAAATACAATCTGCAACTTTTGTTATTGGCAATCCATTACCTACAATTCAGCTAAATATAGCTAAAGAAGCACCTAAAAACTTTCATGTTATTGCTGGTGCATTTGAGTTTCCAAAAAATGCTATCAAAAAACTAAAGCAATTAAAAGCCAAAGGTTTTGATGCAGAAATTATAGGGATCAATAAATATGGACTTACTCAGGTAACATATTCAAGTTTTAAAACTAGAGCTGAAGCTTTTAAAAACTTAAGTAAAATTAGAATCAATCATTCTGATGACGCCTGGTTATTAGTGAAGAAATTACAATAATTTTCAATTTTTAATACGAATACCTCAATAACATTAATTTGTTATTGCTTATCTTTGCGAATAATTTAAAAATTCAATTCCGATGAGCCCAAAAACTCCAAAAGAATCTGTAACAATTTTAACCGATTTGGTTTTACCTGCAGAAACAAATCCTTTGAATAATTTATTTGGTGGTGAATTACTGGCAAGAATGGATAGAGCTTGTAGCATTGCTGCTCGTCGTCATTCTAGAAGAATTGTTGTTACTGCTTCTGTAAATCATGTTTCTTTTGCAAAAGCTGTTCCTGTTGGTAGTGTTGTAACTGTAGAGGCAAAGGTTTCTCGTGCATTTAAATCTTCTATGGAAGTGTATGTTGATGTTTGGATTGAAGATAGAGAATCTGGTTTAAGAACTAGAGCCAATGAAGGCATCTATACATTTGTTGCTGTAGATGAAACTGGAAGCCCTGTTCCTGTGGCTCAAATTATTCCAGAAACAGACGTAGAAATAGAACGTTTTGATGGTGCTCTACGCAGAAAACAATTAAGCTTAATTTTATCTGGTAAAATGAGTCCAGATGACGCCACAGAGTTAAAGGCCTTGTTTAATTAACAACCCATTTTACTTTTTCTTCTAAGAATTAAGATTGTATATTAGCTAGACTAATACTTTCTTTATTTTTATGATTCAATCTTACAAGAAAAATCCAACCTTAGCTAATTCTTACGATGCCATTATTATTGGTTCTGGAATGGGAAGCTTAACTGCAGCTGCAATTTTATCAAAAGAAGGACAGAAAGTTCTTGTACTTGAAAAACACTATACAGCTGGTGGATTTACACATGTTTTTAAAAGAAAAGGGTATGAATGGGATGTAGGAATTCATTATATAGGTGATGTTCAAAGACCAACTTCTGTTGTAAAAAAAGTATTCGATTATGTTACAAATGCCCAATTAAAATGGGCAGATATGGGAACTGTATATGATACTATTATCATTGGAGAAAAAGCCTATGATTTTGTAAAGGGGACCACCAATTTTAAAGAAAAATTGTACGAGTATTTCCATGATGAAAAAGAAGCTATTGACAACTATGTAAGTTTAGTTTTTGAAGCCACAAAAGCAAGTCAAAGTTATTATATGGAAAAGGCTGTTCCAAAAATAGTAAGTACGCTATTTGGAAATAAAATGCGGAAACCTTTTTTAAAATTTTCTGATAAAACCACACATGAGGTTTTAAGTTCTATCACACAGAACAAAGAATTAATAAAAGTGCTTTCTGGGCAGTATGGAGATTATGGTTTACCTCCAAAACAAAGTAGTTTTACCATGCATGCTTCTGTTGCTAGGCACTATTTTGACGGAGCTAGTTTTCCTGTTGGAGGCTCTTCTCAAATTACTAAAACCACAGATAAAGTTATAGAAAAAGCAGGCGGAACTATATTGATTAGTGCTGCCGTTGATGAAGTAATTATTGAAAATAATAAGGCTGTTGGTGTAAAAATGGCTGATGGAAAAGTTTTTAATGCAAAAAACATTATTAGTGGTACAGGAATCATTACAACTTATAAAAAACTTTTACCTCAAACCTCTGTAGTAAAACACAAACTCAATAAACAATTAGAAAAGGTGAAGCCTTCTGTTTCTCATGCTTGTTTATACATTGGCTTAAATGGCTCTCCAAAAGAATTAAAACTACCCAAAACAAACCTTTGGATCTATCCTGAGGATTTAGATCATGATGCATCTGTAGATAGATATTTAAAAGACATTGATAGCCCATTTCCTGTTGTTTATGTTTCGTTTCCATCAGCAAAAGACCCTGATTGGCCGAATAGATATCCAGGAAAAAGCACCATTGATATTATCACTTTATTACCGTACGAAATATTTAAAAATTGGGAAGGCAGCAAATGGATGAAACGTGGTGAAGATTACGAGAGTTTTAAAGAAAAAATAGCTCAACGTTTATTAGAAGAACTGTACAAACAAATTCCGCAAGTAAAAGGAAAAATTGATTGTTACGAGCTTTCAACTCCTTTAACAACTCAGCATTTTGTGAATTATGAAAAAGGAGAAATCTATGGATTAGATCATACACCTAAACGATTTAGACAACGCTTTTTACAACCAAGAACTCCAATTAAAAACTTCTATTTAACGGGACAAGATATTGTTTCTGCAGGCGTAGCGGCAGCTTTGTTTTCTGGTGTATTAACCTCGGCTGTAATTACTCGTAAAAATGTGCTGAAAAAGATTATGAAAAACTAATTATCTCTTTAAAATCCAACTTGATGGATTTTGTCTTTGTGTTTCTTTATGTAACACAAAAATTAACGTGGTTTTACCAGTAACTTTATTGGTAAATATTTTTCCTAGAACTTGCCCAGTACTAATTGTATCACCTTTTTTTACAGATAAAGTTTCTAAATTATTATACGTAGTAATATAATTTCCATGTTGAATTAAAACTGCCTTTTTTCCACCAGTTAATAACTGAACAGCTAACACTTTTCCTTGAAAAACACTTTGCGCAACTGTTCCTTTATCTGTAGCAATATGCAGACCAGAACTCGTAATTGTAATTCCTCTTAAAGTGGGGTGCGATTGTGTTCCAAAACGCCTTACAACCAAACCATTTTTAACTGGCCAAGGCAACTTTCCTTTATTCTGCTCAAATCTTAAAGCCAATGCCTTGGCTTCTGGAGTTAATGCAAATCCCGTTGCTTTTGTGTTTCCTTTTTTAGCATTTGATCTAGCAATGGCGTCCTTAATAATCTTGTCTATCTTAGCGGCAATTTTTCGTTCTTCACGTTGTTTTGCTTTAATATCACGCGTGTATTTTCGTTCTTGTCGCTTAATTTGAGATATTAATTTTTGTTGACTTTTCTTATCTGTTTCAATCTCTTTCTTTTCAATCTCTTCTACTTTTATCAACGTGTCTTTCACCTCTTTTTTATATAAAAGAGAATCGTTTAATTTTCTAATTAAGTCTGTTTGAACAACAATTTCTTCGCCTTGTTTTTTACGAAAAGCAGTATATTGTTTCATATACTGTACTCGTTTATATGCTTGTTGAAAGTTATCAGAAGACATTAAAAACAACAGTTGACTTTGTTTAGATTTACTTTTGTATGATTTAAAAATCATCTCAGCATAATCTTTTTTTAGCGCTTGTAAGCGGTTCGTTAACTTATCAATCTCTTTTCCATTCTGATTAATTTCTATAGACAACAAAGAGGTCTCTTTGTTAATTGAAGCAATATAATCTGTTCTTGTAGCTATTTTTTGGTTAATGTCTTTTAAATCATCTAAGGCGTTTTTTCCTTTCTTTTTAGCTGCAAATAACAACTTGTTTACTTTAACAATTTCTTGCTTTAGTTTTTTTCTTGTTGTTTCTAATTCTTTTCTTGTTTGCGCTTGAAGTTCTCCAATATTGAAAAATGATATTGAAAAAAATAATAGAAAAAAAAGTTTAGAAATTTTCATTAAAAAACAACTTGTTTATATCCTTTTGGGACTCTAAAAGGTGTAGAAATATTTTTATTAAAAACTACCGATCTATACTCAATATTAATGTTCGTAAACTTACCTTTCTCTTTGGCTCTAATCACTATTTTCTTTGGAAATAGTTCTCCATCAATAGTTGTGTAACTATGATAATTAACAAGTAGGATTTGATTTTTTTGGTTGCTTTTTAATTCTTGTTTGTCTAATTTAAAATGTGTTGGATTTATCCAAAACAAAATATCAAACAAGGCTCGTTGTTTAACGGGCATTAATAAATGAGCTTCATTGTCAACAACAGCTTTATATTTTTGAGCATTTAAATCAAAAATTGTCTGACCTAAAAGCATGTTTTGCAATTGAGAAAAGTTGACTTCTGTTCCCAGCATATTTTTAAGTAATTCGAAATTTCCCTTAAAATACGTTTTATTCATTTTTTCATAATAGCTTACCGATGTTGGTGTAATTTTTACCCGAGCAACTATTACTCCTACATAAGTAGCGTTTAACCAAATTACCTTGTCTTTTTCTACACGTAATTTAACACTCAATTTCTGCTTGTTGTTGTTATCTTGATAAGACACTTTAAGTCTAGCCTCAAACGTTTTTTTACCAAACGAGCTTTCTAAATGTTTCTTAGATATTTTTCTAGCAGAAAGAGATTCCGTTTTTATAGAACTTCCTATTGCAACCCTATTAGATTTACAAGATGTAAAAACGATCATTGTTATTAAAGCCAATCTAAAAAACCTCATTCTATCTATCTTTTTTACGTAATGCTAACGCTTTATTTTTGTGTTTTAT
Organism: uncultured Flavobacteriaceae bacterium; assembly: GCA_913062575.1. GTDB lineage: Bacteria > Bacteroidota > Bacteroidia > Flavobacteriales > Flavobacteriaceae > Polaribacter. The sequence continues at coordinate 32,484 of CAJXVT010000007.1, forward strand.
TGCTTCCTTTTCGTTTCCTAAGCCCTTATAACTTTTAGCAATCTCGTCATAAAAATCAGCTTCTAATTTGTTATTATCAATAACAAAATCAAGGCCAAATGTTAATTTTTCTATGGCTTTTTTAAAATTATGATTCTGATTTAATGCTCTTGCATTCATTAAATACACAAATGCTTGCGCCGGAAAAAGGTCTAATCCTATTTGGCTATAAGACAACAAAACATTGGTGTTTGAATTTGCTGACAAAGTTAGTATTTTATAAAGCGATTCGAAACTTTTATTTGTTTCAAAATCCTTTATTAATTCTTGTAAACCTTTTACTTTATTAATTTTTTTTACTGATTTAGATTTTACAAACTCTTTTCTGAAATGAATTAAACCTGCTGTTAATTGATGTTCTTTTTCTAACACTAATAGTAGCTCTTTAGATTTCTCTAAATCATTATTTTGAAAATACAAATACACCAACTTCTCTCTCTCTTTTGGGTTTTGTTTTACTATTTTTTCATGAGTTAGAATTGCTTTTTTAATATTCCTTGAAGCAACATATACTTTAGATAAATGTACTAAAATCCAATAATTATCTGGTGCTAAAGCCAATGCTTGTTTTGCATATTCTTCAGCTTCTAAAAACCTTTTCATCATCAAATAGTTTTTAGACAATTCAAACAGAACAGAAATATCTTTAGGTTTTAACTCATTACATTTTTCTAAATTAGAAACTGCTACTCTATAATTATAAATAGATTTTTGAGCTAATGCCTTGAAAAAATGATCTTGAAATTTTAAAAAATTAGCTTCATTTAAATCTGGAGAAATTGGAATGCTATCTTGAGAAAAGCTAACATAAGGATTGCATAAAAGTCCTGCTAAAATAAGGTATACAATTCTTTGTTTCATGGGGCTAAAGGCTAATAATTACTGCAAGATAGTACTAATAACCCAATTTTTAAAAGAGAAAAACACCAAACTATACTTCTGTTCAGTTTGTTTTTAAGTTCTTTGTTTAAAATTTAAGAAGTGAATTACTTATCTGTAGAAAATATCTCAAAAGCCTATGGTGAAAAAGTCCTTTTTGAGGATATTTCATTCGGAATTAATAAAGAACAAAAAGTAGCATTTGTTGCAAAAAATGGTAGTGGTAAAACATCTATTTTAAACATCATTGCTGGTTTAGACGTCCCAGATTCTGGGCAAGTTGTTAGCAGAAAAGGAATTCAGATTTCTTACTTAGCACAAAATGACGATTTAGATCCAACTTTATCTATTGAAGAAACGGTCTTTTCTTCAGAAAACAAATCACTTCAAGTTATTGCAAAATACAATGAAGCGCTTAACAATCCTGAAAATGCAGATGCATATCAAGATGCTTTTGAACTAATGGAGCAACACAATGCTTGGGATTTTGAAACGCAATACAAACAGATTTTATCAAAACTTAAGTTTAACGACTTAGATCAAAAAGTTTCTGAACTTTCTGGAGGTCAAAAAAAGCGCTTGGCATTAGCTACTGTTTTAATTAATAAACCTGATTTATTAATTTTAGATGAACCTACAAATCATTTAGATTTAGAAATGATAGAATGGTTAGAAAACTATTTTAAGAAAGAGAAAATAACACTCTTTATGGTAACACACGATCGTTATTTTTTAGAACGTGTATGTAATGAAATTGTAGAGTTAGATCACGGAAAATTATATCGTTATAAAGGGAATTACTCTTATTATTTAGAGAAAAAAGAAGAACGTATTGCCGTAGAGAAAATTACGGTTGATAAAGCAAAAAACCTTTACAATAAAGAGCTAGATTGGATGCGTCGTCAGCCAAAAGCACGTACCACAAAATCGAAATCTAGAATTGAAGATTTTTACGAAATCAAAGAAAAAGCACACAAAAGAAGACAAGATCACAAAGTTCAATTAGAAATTAATATGACTCGTTTAGGAAGTAAAATTCTTGAGCTACATAAAGTTAAAAAATCTTTTGATGACACCATAATTTTAGACGGATTTGAATATGTTTTTAAACGTGGAGAACGTATTGGTATCATTGGTAAAAACGGAACTGGAAAATCTTCTTTTTTAAATATTATTACAGAAAAAATTCCTGTTGATGGCGGTAAAGTTGTTCTTGGAGAAACTGTAAAATTTGGGTACTACACACAAAGTGGAATCGTAATTAAAGAAGGTCAAAAAGTAATTGACGTAATTAAAGAATTTGGAGAATACATTCCATTGACTAAAGGAAGAAAAATTACTGCCGGGCAATTATTAGAACGTTTTTTATTCGATAGGAAAAAGCAACATGATTTTGTAGAAAAATTAAGTGGAGGAGAACAAAAACGCTTGTATTTATGTGCCGTTTTAATTCAGAATCCTAACTTTTTAATTTTAGATGAACCTACAAACGATTTAGATGTTGTTACTTTAAATGTACTTGAAAACTTCTTGTTAGATTTCCCTGGGAATTTATTGGTGGTTTCTCACGATAGGTATTTTATGGACAAAATAATGGATTCTCTTTTTGTATTTAGAGGAGAAGGAGTTGTTGAAAACTTTCCTGGTAATTATTCTGATTTTAGAGCTTATGAAGATTCTAAACCAAAAGAAACAGTTAAGCCTGTTAAAAAAGAAGATACTCGTGTAAAAACGGCTCCGAAAGGGAAGTTAAACTTTAATGAAAATAGAGAATTTGGCACATTAGAATCTGATATCGCAAAACTTCAAAAGAAAAAAGAGCGAATTGAAACTCAATTTTCTAATGGTGATATCGCATCAGAAGACATCAATGACACCTCTATAGAATTACAAAAAATAATCTCAGATTTAGAACAAAAAGAAGAACGTTGGTTTGAACTTTCTATGAAACTAGAAGGTTAACTAAACACCATTTGAGATTCTTCTAATAGTTCTTCATTATTAAAACGCAGTACTAATTGAGCTACTGCAACAGTATCTTTCTCACAGTATTGCATTATCCGTTCTATGTTCTTTTCTTTATAATACACATTGGCCACTTCACTCCCATCAATGTCATCTTTTGGAGAAGGAATTCCTAAAATAGCGGTCAATAACTTTAAAGATGAATAGTGTTTATAATCTCCAAATTTCCACATTTCCATGGTGTCTAAATGTGGTATTTCCCATGGTTTTTTTCCAAATAAATTCAATTTCCTTGGTAATTCTACTTGTTTCACAATCATTCTTCTTGCGATGTAAGGAAAATCAAATTCTTTTCCATTATGCGCGCACAATACATGTTCTTTCTTGTTAAAATGAGCACCTAACAACTCTTTAAATTCCAACAATAATTCTTTTTCATCATCTCCATAAAATGATTTTAAGCGTAGTTGTCTTTCGTTTTGATTTGAAGTAAAATACCCCACAGAAATACAAATAATTTTCCCAAATTCTGCCCAAATTCCAGCCCGTTCATAAAAATCTTCAACAGAAATTTCATCCTTTCTTTGATAGGCTGTTTTCTGTTCAAAAAGAGTTTTGTTGATGTCATTTAAACTGTTCCAACTTTCTTCTTGAGGAACGGTTTCAATATCTAAAAATAAAATGTGTTCTAAATCAATTTGTAAATTCATAGCAGTAAATTTTAAAGTGAAGTTACTAAAAATAAAAAAGCCCCAAAAATTTGGGGCTTTTTAGTGAGAATTTTGTTTGTGTAATCTACTTGATAACTAATTTTTTAGTTGCTATTTTATCTCCCTCTAAAACTTTCATAATATAAATTCCAGAATTGATATGAGATATATTAAATTCTTTTTTGTTTCCAGTAAATTTTTGTTCAAAAACTCGTTTTCCTAAAACGCTATAAATCATCACTTCTTTTTCTCCCGAATTAGAAGTGGTGATTGTTAATTTACCATTATTAACAGGGTTAGGATACGTAGAAAAACCTTGGATTATTTCCTTATTTACATTTAATGTAGCACCAGAATAAACTAATACATTAGCAAAAGTCTGACCAATCATTAAATCATCAACACGAACAATCTCGTTTTCTTCTGAATCAGACTGTCTAAGGTCAAAGCTCTCAAGTGTAGCAGCGCCAGATCCTGACCCAGAAATCGATGTGTCAGTTGATGCTGTCGGGTTTATCCAAAGTTGAGCTGTACCTGTTACCTGGTCAAACTTTAAAATAGCTCTATATGTCTGACCGAATGTTAAATCAGTTGACCAAGTTGCTTCTGCTGTACTTGTAGCAGATGAAATTCCAACAGTATAATCTCCACTATTCCCGCCGGTTTTAATATCCATTCTAGCCTTGAATCCGAAGTGAGTAAAATATTCGAAGTCCGATCCACTTTTATATGGAGCACCCAAATCGTCAACAGAAAAATCAAACCCTGCATAAACATCTCCAGAAACTGAAGTAAATGGAAATTTGACATCTTCGCTAGGTGTACCATGTTGAATTACAGCTTTACCTGAAGATACTAAAAAGTCTCCTGCGGTACCGCTTACATTTTCCCATGTGCTATTTCCTACAAGACTTCCATCAGAATAAGAAAAGTTTTCAGCTAAAATAACTTGCCCAAAAGAGAAGCTAGTAACAAGAATAGTTATAAGTAATAAAAAGTAATTTTTTTTCATGTGTTATTAATTTAAAAGTCAAAAGATTATAAATATATAAAATATTTTTTGATTTTTAACGTTACTTGAAATTTTAACAGTTTAAAGCGCTAATTACAACTAAAAAAGCAGGCTTTTTTGCCTGCTCTTATCAACTAACTTTACTCTCAAACTTACAATCCTTTTGTCCAACCCTCGGCCCAAGTTGGCGCTAATTTTCCATTACCTGCTCCTGTAGTTGTCCCTTCTGTAAAATATGTTTCAGCACCTTCATATTGATCTTTTGTTACTACATTATCAAATTGGATGTTGGTAATAACAATGTTTCCGTTTTTCACATTTTCATTTGCAGCTGTATCAGAAGATTTGATTTTAATTCCTAAATCAAAATCACTCACATAAATATTAGAAGCTGTCCAGTTTCCTCCACCTTCTTTAATGTATAATCCTCCTTCTGATCCTGGTCCAATAATTGAAATGTTTTTCAAAATAGCCGTGGTTCTAGGTGTAGCATTTCCGTCATCTCCATTATTAGATCCTTCAATTCCAGCTTTAGTTCCTTTGTTAATATACCAGTATTCACCTGTTCCAGACCATCCATCAGCGAAATCAATAGAATCATCTCCAGATCCTGTAGAGACTAAATATTTACCGTTTACAGTTCCTCCAAAAAATTCAATTCCATCATCACCTCCATTAAAAGATTGTACATACTCGAAAGTTGTTCCAGAACCCACACCAAATAAAGACACTCCGTTAAATTCTTTAGAGCCATTAAAAGTTGCTCCTGTATATTCTACTCTTAAATACCGTATAGAACCTGAGTTGTCATTTTCAACTATTCCTCCATAAGTTAAATCAGAAACTTCTGCTGTTGCTGTTTCTCCTTTATTGGTTGGTGCTTTACCACAAATAACTAAACCACCCCAATCTGCTGCTTGTGGTGTATCTTTTGATGAGGTCATTACAACTGGTTTAGTAGCTGTACCTTCAATAAAAATTTGTGCGCCTTGAGCAACTGCAATATAAGAACTTGTTCCTCCAGAAGCTTTAATAACTGTTCCTGCAGGGATTATTAATTTTGCTCCACCGGCAACTACCAAACCTCCTGTTAAATTGTATTCAACATTGGCATCTAACGTAATTATTCCTTCTTTAATTTCTCCTTTAAAATTAGTTGGATCTACTTGAAACTCATTTAATCCATCATCATCTGATGAAGTACAATTTGTAAAAGCAATTGCTGCAACTGCTAATAACATTACTGTTTTTTTTCTCATTTTTGTGTTGTTTTATTTTCTGATACAAAGAAATAGTCTTCATTTAATGTATGTTTTACCATAAGTTTAAATGACTGTTAAGTATAACGGGTTAACTATTATGCTAATGTTAAGGGAGTTTTAGTCTAATTTATAGGTTAATGAGAAACTTGCATCGACACCATTCTTAAAAGACAAGATCTCAATATTTTGAACATCCTGTATTCTTTTTATAGCTGGATTGAAGATGTTTTTTATTGATATGCCCAGTTTTATTTTCTGAGAGAGTTTAGATTTTAAAATCAAATCTAAGCTTCCTATTCCTTTATCAATAATGTCTCCTTTACCAGCAGAACCAATTGCAAACACTCTATCAGAAAAATAATTATATGCTAGTGTTGTTACTACATTTGAATTCCTAGAAAATTCTTTTATATAAGTTACATCAGTATTTAAAATTAAGTCTGAAGCTCCTGTTAACTTCCCTTTTTTATTAGTGAAGTTAACATTCAGTTTGGTATCTTTGATTACTTTATTTCTGTCAAAATCTTGGTTAGAATACATGTATGAAGCATTGAAGCCTGCAGATAATTTACTCTTTAATACAGCATCTGATTTTTCGTTTTCTAAAGAGAATATTTCTTTTCTAATTTCTATCTCAGCTCCAAATACTGTTGCTTGTTTCCCTGTATTTACATAAGAAATATCATTGGTTGCAGAAGCAACTACCACTTCATTTATTGGGTTTTGAATGATTTTACCAAATCCGGTAACAGACAGCACTTCTCCTCTTTTAGGAAAATATTCCCATCTAATATCTGCATTGTAATTTGTAGATGCATCTAAATCTGGGTTTCCAAATTTAATTTGAGTTACTTCTTCAAATTGAAAAGGAGCTCTTTCTTTGTATTGTGGTAATGTGTATGATTTACTCGCTGCAAATTTTAAGTTTTGTTGCTCATTCAATTTATATTTTAAAGAAGCACTCGGTAAAAACTCTAACTTGGTAAAAACATTTTTATCACCATCAGGATCTAAAGATGTTTTCCAGTTTATTTCTTGATATAACTGTTCTAAACGCACACCAAAAACCGCAGTAAATTTCTCTGAAAATTGATAGTTAACATCTGCAAAGCCACCATTGATATATTGATTACCAAAATATGTTTGTGGATCTAAAGCGCTTGAAGTTGTTGCGTCACCTCTAAAAGTCTCTATTTTAAATAAATTGTTTGCATTATTCTCTTTAGTAAAATAGGCGTCCAAATTATTTGAATCTACAATTGGTTGCGCTTTTGCTCTGTTTATTCTAAAGTTAAATTGCGTTGCTTTAAAATATACGTTCTTAAATCGACCACTATAACCAAATGTGATTTTTCCTTTATATATATCTTCTGCATCTTTTGAAAACATATAGTTACCAGAAATAGTTGCAGCAAATTCATCTTCAATTAATTCTTGATAAAAACGATGGTTATCTGAAGCCGCCAAATCTGATACTGTTTTCACTCCGTTTGGATCATTATCGTTTTTAGGAACCAACATGTTTTGTCTTCTATCTGGAATTACATTATTTACATGATTGTAAGCTACACCCCAATCCATTTCAAATTGGCTTGTAATTTTATGCTTTCCTAAAAGTTGATTTACAAAAAGTGTGGTTCTATCAAAAGTGGCTCTTTTCACAAAACCTCCTCCATTGCCTGCATTGTCAAAAATATTGATAATACCATTATATTCATCTAAGCTTTGATTTGAAGAATTTATAAATAACGAACTTAATTTGTACGTGTTTTTTGCATTTAGGGAATATGCTATATTCAACATCCCTGTTGTATTGGTCGTATAATTGTACGATTTAAACCTATAATCTGTATAGGCCAACCCTTGAGTGTTTACACTTCCTCTTTTAATTCCTTCTTTAAATTTATATCCATTAGAAAACGAAGTTGTTGCAAAAACATTTAAATTACCCTCTTCTCCAATGTGATATTTCTTTCCTCCTTTTATAGAAATGTTGGTTGAAATTGGCGTTTTAGAAACGTTGTTTAAACTCGTATGAAAATTATATTCACTTAATGCGTTTGTTGGATAGGCGTTGTTATAAAAACCTGAAAATCCGGGTCCATCTTGCACATAAAAATCGCTGCTTGAATTTGAATTTGTACCAGAACCAATTCCTATTTCAATAGAAGGTTTTCCAACATGTTCTTTAGAAACAATATTGATATTTGCGCCACCAAAGTCCCCAGAAATTGATCCGTTGTAAATTTTATTGATGTCTATTTTCTGTACAATACCGGTAGAAAAAATATCTAGTTTGATGTTTTTATTAGATGGGTTATTAGATGGCAATGGCAAACCGTTTAAAGTAGTTGAATTATATCGATCTCCTAATCCTCTTACAAAAATAGTACTGGAGCCTTCTTGCTTAGAGATTCCCGTTGTTTTTGTTACTGCAGTTGCTACATCAGAAACCCCTTTAATTTCTAACTCTTGAGCACCAATACTTGTTTTTATTGATACAGCTTGTTTTTGCTCCAGTAACAATGCAGATATTTTTGCTCTATTTACAATTACTTTAATTTGAACTTCATCTAAAGTAACTCCGCTTGCTGGAGATAGTTTTTGATTTACTGTAATAGTTTCTCCAGCCTTTACAGTAATGTTTTTTTCAATGGTTTTGTACCCAAGAAAGCTAAAAGCCAATACATGGTTTCCTTCTTCTACAGCAATAGAATAATTCCCGTCAAAATCTGTACTTCCTCCAGTTGTAGTTCCTTTTACTAACACACTTGCAAACGGTAAAGGCTCATTATTTACGTCTCCATCCGTTAACATTCCTTTGACTGTTCCTTTACTTTGAGCAGAAATTAATTGACTAATCAACACAAATGCAATAATTATTTTTTTCATTACTTTACTTCTAATACTGTTTAAATTATTTTTTATACTGCAAATATCTTGTAGCATCATAAAGTAAATGTTAGTCAAAAATTACCTTTCTATTAAGGCAAGGTTAAGACTGTGTTAAGTCTTTAAATCATTGTAAAGGATTCGTTTTTTTACAATTATTATCCATACTTTTGAATCAAAACAAGACAGAATAGAATCATGAAAAAAGATGATATTAAAATTTTATTAGTAGATGATGAGCCTGATATCTTAGAAATAGTAGGATATAATTTAAGAAATGAAGGCTATCAAGTTTTTACCGCTTCAAACGGATTAGAAGGTGTAAAACAAGCTAAGAAAGTAATACCTCATTTAATTTTAATGGATATTATGATGCCAGAAATGGACGGAATTGAAGCTTGTGAAAAAATTAGAAAAATTAACACTTTAGAACACGTAATTATTTCTTTTTTAACGGCTCGGGGTGAAGATTATTCTCAAGTTGCAGGTTTTGATGCTGGCGCAGATGATTATATTACAAAGCCTATCAAACCTAAAGTATTGGTAAGTAAAATAAAATCGTTGTTGCGTAGATTAAAAAACAAAGAAGAAGAAGATACTTCTACCATTATTGGAGATATTGTAATTAATAGAGAAGAATATGTGGTTTTTAAAGGCGATAAAAAAATTATCTTGCCTAAGAAAGAATTCGAGTTGTTTTCGTTATTAACATCAAAACCTGGTAAGGTGTTTAAAAGAGAAGTAATCTTAGATAGTGTTTGGGGAAATGAAGTTGTTGTTGGTGGAAGAACCATTGATGTACATATTAGAAAACTAAGAGAAAAAATTGGAGACAATTATTTTAAAACCATTAAAGGTGTTGGCTACAAATTTGTTTTAGAAGATAGCGACAAATAAAAAAACAAGCTCAGTGAAGTTTAAAAAAACATACTCTTTTGCCTTTACATCGGCATTGTATTTAACAATATTAGCAATTGTTATTGCTAGTGTTTCTTACGCTCTGTATACAAAAATTGGTTTCTTAATAACCATATTGGCAGTAATCGCTTTGTTTATCTGTTCTTTTTTCATTATTCAATACAGAGTGGAACATTTTATTTACAGAAGAGTTCGAAAAATTTACGACGATGTTTCTTTGTTAAACATTGATGATTTACAAAGAGAATCTGTAACTACAGATATGGAAACGCTTTCTAAAAGTGTTCAAAAATTTGCAGAAGGTAAACGTATCGAAATTCAGAATTTAACAGAGAGAGACTCCTTTAGAAGAGATTTTTTGGGTAACGTTGCCCATGAGCTTAAAACACCCTTATTTACCGTTCAAGGTTATGTTTTAACCTTAATAGAAGGTGCGGCAGAAGATAAAGAAATCAGAGAGAAATATTTAGGAAGAGCAAACAAAGGTGTTGAAAGATTGGTGGCTATTGTGAAAGATTTAGATATGATTACTAAATTAGAAACTGAAGGTCTAAAAATGAACATTCAACCTTTTAATGTTTTAGAACTCATTCAAAATGTCTTTGACCTATTTGAAATGAGAGCAAAAAAGAAAAATATTTCTTTAGTGTTTGATAGAATTCATGAATTTCCAATTTTTGTAATGGGAGATGCCGAACGTATAGAACAGGTGTTGATTAACTTAGTAGTTAACTCAATAAAATATGGTAATATCGGAGGGGTAACGACCATTGGAGTTGATAGTTTTAATGAAAATAAGTTTATTGTTAAGGTTTCAGATAATGGTGAAGGTGTGAAGCAAGAACATTTATCTCGTCTATTCGAACGCTTTTACAGAGTAGATCAAAGTAGATCTAGAGAACAAGGTGGCTCTGGACTTGGATTATCTATTGTAAAACATATTATCGAAGCTCACAACGAAAACATTTTACTAAAAAGTACTTTCGGAGAAGGTTCAGAGTTTTCATTTACGCTCGAAAAGGCTAAGTAATTCTTTCTCTAAACTTATATTAATATCCTTTAACCCATTATAATTTCTCACCTCATTAAGTTTATCTATTGTAAACTCTTTTTCTGAAGAGAATGGCGCTAAATTCTGTTTTTCTAAATTCCTCGCTAAGTATTCTTGCTCAGGTTGATTTTCTGTAGGAATAAAAAAGACTTTCTTTTCTTTAACTGATAAATCCATTATTGAAGAATAACCAGATCTACAAATAATCAGTTCAGATTGGTCAATTTCATTTTCTAAATCTGAAGATAATAAGTAGTTGTAAATTTTAATTCCGTTTTGCTCTTTTACAGTTTGTTGTTTTTCGATTTTCCCTTGTACCAAAACGACCTTTCCGTTGTAATCTTCAAACTCGTTTAACAATTTTGTTTCTAATGATTTCCTTTGGAATTCAATTCCTGACAAAATAATTAAAACATCATTTTTAATTGGTAAACTTTGTTTTGAAAAGCGAGATAAAGCTCCAATATACTGATAAGGGGTTTTCAATTTTTGTGCGTTTGAAAGCTCTCCAGACACTATTTGATCGTTCGAATCTGGAATCCAGCATTGATCAAATTTATTGATAATACGTTGATGTATTTTACTCGAAACTACCGTTGTAAGACCTGATAATACATTCACTTGATGTGTTATGTACACAGAAATAACTTTGCTGCTTCTAACACCAAAACGATTGTCAGAAATGACTCCAACAACCGTTTTGTTATTTGCTATATATTTTTCAATTACTCTTTTTTCTTCTTTTATGGCTCTATAAATTTTCGGAATCTGAAAAAAGAGACTAGTCTTTAAATTTTTAGCATATGATATTCCATAAGAAGGCAACTCTATCGATTCTAAATCAGGGAATTCTTGTTGCAAAAATAGCAAGGATTTTCCATCAGAAGCAATAACAGGTGTATACTTATTTTCTAATAAAAAACGAATAATTGGTACACATCGAGCGGCGTGACCTAAACCCCAATTCAGCGGTGCAACAATTATTTTTTTGTTTGTCATTCTAAATAAAAAAAGAATCTATTATACAAGATTCCCGCTTTCGCGGGAATGACAAGTTAAATATTTTATATTAAATCGAATCCGATATCTTTTCGATAATTCATCTTATCAAAATGAATTTTATCTATCGAGCTATACGTTGATTTAAGAGCTTCTTCAATGGTATCACCAAAAGATGTGATTGCCATAACTCTACCTCCGCTTGTAACAACATTGTTTTCTTTTGTAGTTGTCCCGGCGTGGTATACAATAGATTCCGTAATTTCATCAAAACCAGTCATTACTTTTCCTTTCTCATAACTTTCTGGATAACCACCAGAAACCAACATCACAGTTGTCGCTATTTTTGGGTTGATAGAAAACGTTTTTTTATGCAAGGTTTGGTTTCCAACACCCTCGAATAAATCGAATAAATCAGATTCTATTCTTGGTAGTACAACTTCAGTTTCTGGATCTCCCATACGTACGTTGTACTCAATTACCTGTGGGTTTCCGTCTACATTCATCAATCCGATAAATATAAACCCTCGGTAATCTATTCCGTCTTTTTGCAATCCATTTACGGTAGGAATTACCACACGTTCTTCAACTTTTTGTAAGAAATCTTCAGTTGCAAATGGCACAGGTGATATTGCTCCCATTCCGCCAGTATTTAGCCCTTTATCTCCTTCTCCAATACGTTTGTAATCTTTTGCTGATGGTAAAATTTTATAACTTTTTCCATCTGTTAATACAAAAACAGACAATTCAATTCCGTCTAAAAATTCTTCTATTACTACAGTTGATGATGCGTCTCCAAATTTCTGATTAGAAACCATTTCTTCCAACTCTTTTTTAGCCTCATCCAAAGAGTCTAAAATTAGTACTCCTTTTCCAGCTGCTAACCCATCTGCTTTTAACACATATGGAGCATTCAATGTTTCTAAAAAAGTAAAACCTTCTGTTAAATTATCCTTTGTAAATGATTGATAACGGGCAGTTGGAATATTGTGTTTCTCCATAAATATTTTAGAAAAATCTTTACTTCCTTCTAATAAAGCACCGTCTTTTTTAGGTCCAATTACAGGAATATTCTTCAACTTATTATCTGTTAAGAAAAAATCATGAATTCCATTAACTAAAGGAGCTTCTGGTCCAACAACAACCATTTCTATTTGATTATTTAATACAGTTTCTTTTACTGCGTTAAAATCTGTTGGACTGATATTTACATTCGTAGCTATTTTTGCTGTACCTGCATTTCCTGGAGCAACAAAAAGTTGATTTACTTTGTTACTTTCAGACAGTTTTAAAGTAAATGCATGTTCTCTACCTCCAGAACCTAAAATAAGAATATTCATTTGTGTGTTGTGTTGTTGTTAAGGGTACAAATATACGTTCTGAAAATGTAATCTCAATTTAATTTTTCCATTTCTTAAAGTATTTAATTGCAGAAGAAATATGGTGGAATAATAAAATTATTTTTTGAGAAGATCCTCTTCTGTGATTGTGAACTATTTCTGTGCCAGGAAAATACATTTTTCGTTTTCCTTGCTTGTCAATTTTTTTACAAATATCAACGTCTTCCATGTATAAAAAATAGCGTTCGTCGAACCCATTAATTGCTACAAAGTCTGCAGTGTTAAATAGTAAAAAACAACCTTGAAAAAAATTTGGATAAAAAGATTTAATTAAATGCTCATCTCTGTACTCTTGCTTTTGAGTAAATTTTTTAAACACTCCAAACCTTCGGTATATCAGCTCCAAAAAAGTTGGGTATTTTCTACAAGTATATTGTAATTTACCATCAGGATATATAACTTTAGGAGAAACCATGGCGATCTCTTTATGGTTATCTAACTCTTTCTTTAGCTTTAATAGGACTTCTGATTCAAAAATAACATCAGGGTTTAAGATTAGATGATATTTTGATGAACCTTGAATCTCGTTAATAACTAGATTATGCGCAGCTCCAAAACCGCTATTTTTTCCAACAAATCTATATTCGATAGCTGGGTCTAAAAAATGATTTTGCAATTTATTTGTTGGAGAGTTATCTATTAAATAAAGCTTTTTAGATAGTGGTGTTTTTAAAAAACTATCAATTGTTTTTTGAAGCGTTTCAACATCTTCTTTATATAAAACTATTGTGGCAGATATTTCGACAGTTGTATTCAAAATTAATATGCTTTTTCTTCTCCTTTAACTACATTAAATACCGTTTGAAAAATGATTTTAACATCTAATAATATCGACCAATTTTCTATATAAAATATGTCTAATCTAATTCGGTTTTTAATGTCTGATTTCTTTCTAATCTCGCCTCTATATCCTCTTACTTGTGCCAAACCTGTTATTCCTGGTTTTACAGCGTGCCTATCTAAATAATTGTTTACATTCTTCTGATATTCTATTGATAAACTTTTTAAATGCGGCCTTGGTCCAACAACACTCATATCTCCAAGAAATACATTAAAAAACTGCGGAAGCTCATCCAAGCTTGTTTTTCTTAAGAAAGCTCCAATTTGTGTAACTCTTACATCATTTTTAACAGTGTGTTTATCGCCAGAAGCTATATTGTTTTTCATTGATCTAAACTTATAACACACAAACAAATTGCCTTTTAACCCTTCTCTTTTTTGTTTAAAAAAAGCTGGCCCTTTAGATTCTAGTTTTATTAAAATCCAAATTATTGGAGTTAACCACGAGAGAATACATATAATCGTAAAAAGCGAAAATAAGATATCAAAAACCCGTTTGTAAAATCTGTTTTCCGAGAATTCGAAAGGAAGCTTATTTACATTTAAAATTAGTAATGAATCATCATAATACTCTGCTTTATAATTTTTGCTAAACAACTCATCTGCATTAGGTATTAATTTTAAAACGATGTTCCTTTCGTTTGTAAAAGCTGTAATCTTTTTTAATTCTTCTTTTTTTAATTGTGATAATGAACAATATACTTCGTCTATTTCATTTTCTAAAATAAAGGAAAAACAATCTTCAAATTTCCCTCGATATAATTTGTTCTCTGAAATTTCATTTGAGAAAAAAGCAGTTAAAATATATCCTAATTCTTTTTTCTTTTCTAAAAGTGTTGATAGTTTTTTCGTTGTATCATCTGAACCCAAAATCACAACTTTTCTGTAGTTATGACCATAAGATCTATATTTTTTTAATGCTGATAAAAAAGAAATCTTAACAACAGTAATTCCTATAAATATAGTTGTTAAGATCAGTGTTTGATTATTTACAATATCTCCTTCTCTAAAAAGAGAAAAATAAGTGAAAAACCCTAAGAAAAAAAGAGCAAACTGAACTGCAAGTAAACTGAATATCTTATAAAAAAGAGTATGTCTATATGTTTTATAAAAACCAAGAATTAATGATGAGAAAAGCCAAAAAAGATTGATATAAACTAAAAAACTAGGTTTTAAATATTCTTTATCAGAAATATAAAAAACAACGCTATTGATGATTAATAAGTCAATCAACAACATTAATGGTCTAATAAATTTAGAGTACCGTTTAGTTTTCAAGTTTAATTTTTAAAAAAGATTCAATTTTTGTCTTGAAATTTACTAAAAAATGTTCTTCTGAAAACGTTTTGGCGTGTTTTTTAATCCAAACTACATTAAATTTCTTTTCATGCTCTTCAAAAAACGCAATAGTTTTTTCTAATGATGTTGTGGTTTGCTCATTAAAAAAAAGCCCAGATGATTCTTCAATTTTAAGTCTATTCTCAACAACTGTTTCTAAAGCTCCACCTTTTTTATATGCAATTACAGGTAAGCCATAAGCCATCATTTCTAAAGGAATCATTCCAAAATCTTCTTCTCCAGGAAACAATAATGCTTTTGACTTTTGTATTTCTTTTTCTATTTTCCGCCAATCAGAAATGCTTTTAAATTCAATATTAGGTCTGGCAATTACTTCTAATTTTTGTCTTTCTGATCCATTTCCTATAATCACCAGTTTTTTACCATTTTTATTAAAAGTATCAACTAATAAATCAATTTTTTTGTAAGGTGTAATCGCTCCAAAACTTAAGTATTGATTTCTTTCTTTATCTAAATCAACATTATTTGTAAAAAGTTTATCCGCTATTGGCGGATATACAACCTCTGATTCTTTTTTATAATATTTTGTAATTCTTTTTGAAACATTATTAGAGTTTGAAAGATAAAGATCTACATTATCTATAGTGGTTTCATCCCATTTTTTGAGTTTTTCTAAAAAGAAACTCATCAATGGTCTTACAAATTTTGAAACAGATTCTAAATAGACTTGTTTATGGCTCCAACAATAGCGCATTGGAGAGTGTACATAGCAAATGTGTTTCGCGTTATTTTTAATTTGAATCCCTTTGGCTGGTCCAGATTCTGAAGAAATTATCAAATCATAGTCCTCTTTTAACTTTAATGATTTTATAGCAAAAGGATACAGTGGAAATATTTTTTGATACTGTTTTCTAAAAAACTTATTGTTAAGAGAAGATGTATAAATAGTATTGTTTTGTAGATGATTTCCGTATGTTTTTTCATCATAAAACAAGGTGTATATATCTGCATCTGGGTATAACTTAAGTAATGATTCTATCACTTTTTCTCCACCTCTACGTGTAATAAACCAATAATGAACTATCGCTACTTTCATTGATCTAATTTAGGCTTATAATTATAAAATAATAAAGAAAAGAATGTAAAAAAAGTCAGTCCAATTTGTCTCTGTAAATAAGATTCTGTTATCCCTGAAATAACAAAAACAATAAGAAACCACTTAAACATATAGCTCTTTTTTTTCCATGCATTTTTAAAAAGTTTAATCATTAAAATTAGAAAAATTATGAATCCGACTAAGCCGTATCTTAATGTTATTTCTAAAAGATCATTATGTGCATTGTGTTTATTAATATAAGGTTCGCTTAAAATATTACGTTCCTTTTGCAATTGATCTAATCCACCGTCTGCACTTGCTCCTAAAATTGGTTGAGAAGAAATTACATTGATTACACTATTCCAGTTTGCTTGCCTAACGGAGTCATTTGATAGTAGTATTTTCTGAATTCTGTATACTATATGTTCAGATCCTCTAATATGTTCTATTTTTTTATAATTTTTTAAGTAAGAAAATGACAAAATCATGAGTATTACAATACTAATTCCTGTTCCGATTTTTACTTGTTTGGACAATTTACTCGCTAAAAATAAGGTTGTTATGTATACAGTTAATAGAACTAAAGACATTATTCCTGATAGAAAAAACAATGATATTAATTGAACCAATATCGCGATTGTTTTTAATGAATTATTTAATGTTTTCTTCTGGCTAAATGTAAATTTCACAGTACAAATAAGTGTAAAAATAAGAAGCATAGAAAGGTATGGAACATGCATCTCGTAATAAAGACCACTACTCACAAAGTTTTCTCTAGAGAAATCAGATAAAGCCATCTCTGATGTCAAGTTTCTATAAGTCAACATCACTAAAGAAACTAAAATAGTTAACAAAACAGAAGTAAATAAGCCTATATATGCCGCCTTGTGTTTTCTGTTGTCTACTCTGTTTTTTAAGTTGATAAATGCTATCGGTAAGATTAAAAAAACAGTGTTTTGTTTAACCGATTCTAATGCCGTATCTACTTTAGTCGCATATAAAAGAGATGCTACTTGAATGATAAAAAAGAAAAAATAATATGCATACACTTCTTTTCTGTTGATGCTTTTTATAAATGATGTTGCATTAAAAAAAACAAAAGAGAATAAAAAGAGAACGGCTATGCTAATACTCGTAAAAGCAAATGAAATTGGGATACTAAATGCTACGGTAAAAAGTAGTATTTCGAGTATTGTATTTAATTTATTTTGCTGAAAAATATCCTTCATACCTGCCTTTAAATCCTTGTTTAAAATACAAAAACATTTGTTTGTTAAAACATACTATCCCTTTTATCATTCCAATAATATAAATAAATAGATAATAGAGAATATGGGTAAAACCAAATTGATGTTTCCTAAGAAAATACCCTCTTCCTTTTCCGTAGCGATAACTTCTTAACGCCGTTTTTTCATTATATGTTTTTACTGGGTTTGGGTGAAACATATAAAATTGTGGACAATAATTAAATGTAGCTCCTTTTTCTAAAAGTCTTAAAACCAAATCTGGTCCTTCATCAGACCAAAAAGGTGATGTTGGAGAACCAACTCCCATATTGGGATCGAAAAGTAGATCATTTAACGTTGATGACTTTATAATTATTCCTGCTTCAATTACTGTTTCGAGAACATTTTTTCTTTTTATTTCTTGAGCTTTAGAAGCCATAAATACTGAAATTGCCTTTCCGTCAAATTTGTCTTTTGTGGTTGTAACAATGCCGTCAATTTTCGTTTTATTAAAATATGTATTTATTTCTTCGAGGTATTTTTGGTGAAATTCGCAATCATCATCAGGAAATAATAGAATTTGGCCTTTTGCCTTTTTTATTCCTAAATTTCTTGCGTTTGACGCTCCTTTTACATCAGTTATAATTTGTTGAAAGGAAAAATTTCTTTTAAAAGACACTAATGATTCCTTTAATAAATCTCCATAATTTTGATCGATTAATAAAACTTCAAAATCTGTAAATGTTTGAACTGTTAAAGATTCTAACATCAACATTGTTTCATTTACTCTATGTATTGTTGGTATAATTACAGAAAACCTCACCTTAATTCATCTCTTTTTTTATGCCTAAACCCCCTATTGAGATGGCTAAACCAATATACAACCAAAAATATTGAGAATGATACGTTAATCCAGACAATTGTGATACAACAACGATTAACACAAAACTCTCTAATGCAGCCATATATAATGGGTAATATTCGTTTTTTTTATCTTTTATTTTATTTTTTAACCGTATAAAAACATTATACAGCAAAATTAAAAAAGGAATGGTACCGATAATTCCAAAATTTACTAAAAGGTTAATTAAGAAATCGTAGGTAGGAAAAACCCCCCAACCCAAACCTAAGATTGGATATTCTAGAAAATAAGTAAACCCTAAAGCAACTGTTTTAAAACGTTCAACTCCAGAATATGTTTCTGATATATTTATTAAATAATTGACAGCAAAAAATATAGAAATTAGTATGATTACTAAATACAAAGTCACTAAAAAGTATTTGCTTTTTTTAGAAAAGAAACGCAGGTTGTTTTTTAACCAAAGTCCTGTTACTAAGAAAAAACCAAAGACACCTGTAGTTGTTATCGCTAATGGTAAGGTAATTATTGATATTATATACATGTTTCTATTAAACTTCTTGCTTAATACAATATCCTTTTCTTGTTGGTGAAACCAATAAAAATAGGGTGTTATTGGAATTAACATTTGTGCAAAGTATGATGCTTCCATTGTGGTTCCTACCATTCTTGGGAAGTTATTAAATGCATGTATTCCAAATTCGTTCATCCCTATTTGATTGAATAGGTTTGGATATGAAATTCCTAAGAAATATGTCAAGTCACCTAGCCATCCCCATGCAACCATAAAAACAATACCAGAAAGTAATATTCTCAAGGCTCTTTTAATTTCGTTTAAGGTTTGATAAGACACACTAATAATAAAAACAACTAACAAACCAATAAGAAAATATATGGTTTGGGTAATCCATTGCATACTTGGATACAATGGTGCTTCTTTTGCCCAATAAACTACGGAGTTATATCTATCTAAAACATTAAACTTACCATTTATAATAAATGGCATTACTTGAGAAGTAATTGCTACAAGCGCAATAATAATTAACCAAATATAAATGGCATTATTTTTCTTTGGCAACGAGAATTTTGAAGACATCCCTTTTTTAAAAAAAAAGGAAAGGAAGACAAATAAAAATAAAATAAAAGGAAGATTAACGGCGGTTTTATCTGGAGTAAAAAAAACTACAGTAGCATTAAAAGGTATAAAGAAAATAAAAGCATCTAGGTACTTAATTTTTTTATATGATAATACTAAAACTGTAGTACTAACTAATATTAATATTGCAACCCAGTTAATTTCCATAATTTATGCAGTCCATCGTTTCTCTTTTCCTAATAACTTTCTATAAAAATCGGCTAGCTTTGCAGCAAAGTTTTCTCCAAATAGTTTTGAGAAAAATAAAATTACTCTCACCCTAATTTCCCAAAAAAAAAGTTCTTTAGAAAAGGATGTGATTCCGTTTAGCTTTCTTGCTTTTTTATTTTCTTTCACTAAAGTTAATCTGTTTTTTAAACTTGCACTTACACCACCTTCTCTCATCACTACCAATAATTTATCTAAAAAGAATGCGTCTTTTTTCGGGTTTTTAAGCTCTCTTAATAAAAACTCATAGTCTCCAACAATTTTAAATGTCTCATTAAAATTTCCGTGATCTTCAAACAATGCCTTGTGGTGAAAAGAGCCCGTATGACCAATGTTCATTGTATATGTAAATCTTTTTTTCTGTTCTTTCCATGATTTTCCGCTTTCTTCAATTTTTTGTTTTTGCTGATTTACATGTTCAATTTTACCATACACAAATCTGTTATTGTTGTTTAACGCATTGCTTAAAAACGGTACTGATTCTTCAAAGACTTTATTATTAATAAAATAATCATCAGAACCAATAAAAACAATCCAATCTCCGGTGACAAATTTCAGCCCTTTATTCCAAGCATTATAAATTCCTGAATCTGGCTCACTAATCCATTTAAAAGAAATGTTTTTCTCTGTAAATTTCACTACTGAAGATTTGATGATTTCAACCGTATTGTCTGAAGAATTTCCATCAACAATAATATATTCAATATTAGTATATGATTGATGTAAAACAGATTCAATAGTGTCTTTGAGTGTTTTACCACTGTTATAAGTAGACGTTATTATGCTGATTTTTGGATTATCCATGTGTAATGGTTTCTTCTTCAAGTGCTTTCTTTTTCAAAACCTTATAAGATTGTATTGGTAAAATAATTGACAGACTAGCAATGCTAAATATCGTTCCCAAAATAACACCGCTACTGCCCAAATTAAATTTTGTGACAAAAATAATTGAAATTGGTATGTTTATAATTGCACCAAGTATATATAACCACATTTGTAGTTTAACTTTTCCAATACTGTTTAAAAAATTCATAAAAATGATTCCATAAACTCTAACTAAAACAAAAATAGCCATAAATAACAATAGGTTTCTTGGGATATTTAAGTCTCTCTGAAGCCAAAATTTAATAATTGAATTTGAAGCAAAAAAGAGTATTATTGTTAAAATAATAAATAGAAAAAACAACTTATTTAATCTATTTAGTGTCTGTTTTATCCATTTATAGTCTTTCTTTTGGTATGCATCAGTATATAATGCCCAAAAAGGATCTTGAGCTATAACAGATATGGTAATTACCACTTGAAAAAGTTTATAAACAATATCATAATTCGTAACTTCTTCTGGCCCTATTAAGTTTGTAATAATTAAATTATCTGTTGTAAAAATAACAATCATACACAGCTGGATACAAAAGAAAGCCAGGCTTAAACCCATTAAATCATTTACTTTTTCTTTTTTAAAATACTTTATTGATGGTTGAATATTTTTGTTTTTTCTAAAAAAAATGAATGTAAATAGCACTCCAATACTAATATTCGATATTCCATATACTAAAGCAACATACAGTAAGTTTCTTGTAAAATATTGAAGTAAAATAAAGATTGAGCTTAAAACTAATAGCTGATAAATTAACAACGCAAATTCAACTTTTGATGATTGTTGAGCTGAGTAATAAAAAGATTTAAAGATGTTTAAAACAAAGCTAATTACGATCATTCCCAATATTAACCCTAAGACTACTATTAGTTCTTCGTTTTTAATTGTGGTGTTAAATAAATCTTGCCAATCAATAGTAAATAATAAGACACTTCCAATCAATAATACCGCTAAAGCGATTCCTGAAATAAATAAATATGCTGTAGAAATATACGTCTTTGCAAGATTATAATCTTTTAAGCTAAGCGCTTCTGATAGTTTTGTTTTTAATCCATTGCCAATACCAGCATCAACAAAAAAAACAATATTTACTATAGAAAAAATAGTTACCCAAACACCATATTGCTCCGTATCAAGATAGTTTAATAGAAGTGGAATTGTTGTAAAAACAGCAATAAGATTAATCGCCTTAAAAAAGACTCCTAAAGAAACATTTTTTACTATGATTTTAGATCTATTCACTCTAAAGCACGAATTTTAGAAACACTTATTGTTAGCAATTTTTCTCAAATGTATTACGAGTTTATATACCCTACTCTTTTTTGTAGTTGTTTAAATAACTATTTAATTGCTTCAATAGTAAGAATAAAATCATCACAGAAACACCAAAACCCGCTCCAAGAAATCCATAATTTTTATTAATTCCTTTGATTTCATACCCTATTGGCTGAAAGCTAGAGATAACGTTTAAAACTTCTGACTTCTCAGATTTATCTTCTACGATCTCTTTTAAATCTTTATTTATTTCTCTATTTGTCTCAAACAATTCTAACTCTTTTGTTGTCTGCTTTTCGCCTCCTAAATCAATATTGGTGCCTGAATGTTGTTTTTTAGACTCCTCTATTAAAACAGTCATATATACTCTTCTTAAAGAATCTATTTGAGTTAAGTTTTGACGTAATAAAGAATCTGTTCGATTTAGGTTTTCATTAGTAAGCTTCTTTACTTTATTAAAGAATTTATTCTCTACAACTGAAGAAATAATAACTTCATCTAGTTTAGAAAAGACATTGTTTTTTGTTGCAACAACATGAATGTTATGAATTTTATAATCATAATCTGTAAACGTATTTTTGAAATTTAGAAAAGAGTAGCTTTTAGCTGTAAGTGTATCTACAGATAAAATTAAATCATCGTAAGAGGTTAGTAAATCATTCCCGTTTTTTATTGGGTAAATCTCAAACTTCTTTAATGTTGCTGCTTCTGAAACAGATAAACCAAGGGCAATTGCTAGAGAAGTAGTATCTTTTTGCTTTACCAAATCATTGTAATAATGTACATTATTATATAATTGTCTTGAGCTTTTAAAGTTTGGTTGTACTTGTAAATCTGCTCCAAAAGTTGGAGGTTTTTTATACTCTAAAAATGTACCTGTAACTCCTCCTATAACAATAGCAATAACTAGTTTTATGGAATTGCCTTTAATAAACAATAAGATTAAAATAAGAAAGTGAAAAATTCCTTTAAAAATCTCACCTATAAATCTAAATAAATTAGAAAAACCTCTACCTATGATCATAAATAAGGAACCTAATTCTATTTCTTCTTCTTTAGATTGTGACTCTTTAGACATTGCTATTTGTTTGTTTAGTTAATTCAGTTTTGATTAAAATATTTGCTCTAATATTCTTTGAGTTATTGCATACGTAGGTGTTACTCCAGACATCCCTAATCCTCCAGAAGCTAATGTCGCTCCAGTTTCTAATGGGTTATCTGATGCGTAATATGCATAACGTACTTTTACGTTTTCAGAAATATTTCCTCTAATTTTAGACGCTGCTTGTATAGCTTTTTGATAATGTGCCCCTTCCATTTCCAACCCAATCACATTCCAGGTAGAATCGTGGAAAAACTCCAATACATCTTTATTTTGAAGAGAAGTTCCTAAAACAGAAATCATTGCTCCATCAAAAGATTGCACTCCAAACCCTTCTAGATCTTCTCGAGACAATTCGTTTTTAAATGGGTAATTATCTGCAGTTCCTTCAAAAATGTGTGAAGACGGAATCATAATATCTCCTTTTCCTCCTTCTAAAATCCCTGCTTTTCCCATAATTGAAACTGACTCAACATTTAAATGTGTTGTATGACCATTTTCTTTATATGGCTTTAACAATTCATCCATAGTTTCATAAGCTTGCTCACCAAAAGCATAGTCCATAACAATAATTACGGGATTTTCTCCTTGTGAATTTTCTTTAGAAAATGAAGTTGAATCAAAATCTATTTTTTCGGTGTCAATTACTTGAACATTGATATTTGTTCCAGAAGTATCTTTGATGTAAATCAATCCACTTTTAGAAGCGTGGTTTTTAACCTTTACTTGTAATTCTTTACTATTGCTATTACTTAGTAACTCAAACAGTTTAAATCCATCGTTTTTCTTAGCTTCATTTGGTATTGCGCCAGTAGCATAAATTGAATTCATAACGCTGTGCATATTTGCACTTATAATATGAATTGGTCTTTCTAATAGTTTGTTTTCTTTAAGTACTTTTTTGATGTTATTTGCCCATATTTCTCCATAAATATGTTGACCGATTTGTTCGTTTAAAACAGAACTAAAAGTTACAATTCTTTTCTTATTCTCTAATGTTTCATTAATTGCTAATTGCCCTAACCAATAAATAATTTGAAAAAACCTGTCAGGGTTTTCTTCTGTAGAAAAGGTCTTATAAATCTCTGAAACTTCTTGATAAGTTCTACCTAATATCGTTGCTAAATGCGCAATTGTTACCTCTCTTTCGTCTTGTGTAATTGACTTGTCGTGCAAAACAATATCTCTCAAAGTACTCCATTCTCTTGTGCAATCGGTTCCCTTATTGATTAAAACTTTGTCTTTAATCTTATGAGACTCAATAAATAAAAAGGTAAGATGTGTTAAAATATCATAGATTTCTGATCTTCCTCGAGTAATCTCAATATTCATTTGATCTTTGTCTATTCGGTAACAATTTCTTCTTCTTTTTGGTGGAATAATTGTTTCAAAGTGAGAGTTTTTATAACCCTCGTCTGCCGTTAAGTTTATAAACTGACATTCTTCAATTCCTTCTGGTAAACGTTCTATGATATAAATTAATCCATTTAATTCTACTTTTTCATCAGCTATAGATCCATAAATTTCTGGCCTTAATTGCAATAATGATTTTCTTAACGTTTCTCCAGAAACTCCCATCGGTTTGTAAAATCCTCTACTAAATAAATGACGCATTGAAATGTATAATCTTTCTATTGCTCCTGTAGATTCTTGTGCTCTCGTTCTTTCTTTCATGTATTAATCTCTCTTTTTTAAGTAATTCAAAGATACTAATTTAAATATCTTACTTTATAGTAGACAAAATCTGCGAATATTTCTTTTTGTTTTTTAATAATCTCATCGCTTCAAGTATTGTTTTATCTGATGTTAATTTATTTTGATAAACACCTTCTTGGTAATAGTAGTGATCTAAAATAATCTTTTTTATTTCATCCTTAATAAACTCTTTATTAGATGCCAATGCGGTAATCTTTTCAGCTTTTAAAGTGTTCAAAATTTTATAATAATCTTTGCTTATTTTTTTGTTTTGTGATTGGTTTACTAAGTCATAAGCTTTTTGAAACGATTTTTCTTGCGTTGTTTTAAACGTAGTATCTGTCTTTAAAAAAACTTGAAATTTCTTAAAATCTGCATCAGAAAAACGAAATTCTGCTGCTGATTTTAGACTCTTGTTTTTATTTTTGTAAGCAACCCCAAAGTTGAATAATGCTCTAGAACTTAGCAGTGCTTTTGTTTCTTCGTTTAAGGTTTCATTTTCTGTTATTATATCTGGAATTACTCCTCCTCCATCAAATACTTTTCGTCCATTTTGTGTTGTAAATTCATTAATTCCGCCATCAGAAAATTTAGGGATTTTTCCTGTTTTTAAATCTCTGTTCGCATAATCTAACTCTTGAATACATCTTCCGCTTGGGGTATAATATTTAGAAATAGTTACTTTTAACTGGGTTCCGTAGCTCAACGTTCTATATCGTTGTACTAATCCTTTTCCAAAAGATCGTTTTCCCATTATTACAGCCCTATCGTAATCTTGTAATGCTCCAGTAACAATTTCTGATGCAGATGCAGAACGACCATTAATTAACACAACTATTGGTATCTCTAAATCTAAAGGTTCATTTCTAGATAAGTAGGTATTGCTCCATTTTTTAACTTTGGCTTTTGTGGTTGTAATTACTTTTCCTTTTGGTAAAAAAAAGTTAGAAATATTTACTGCTTCGCCAAGTAAACCTCCTGGGTTTGATCGTAAATCTAAAATCAAATTTGTGATACCTTGTTCTTTTAAGTTTTCAAACGCTTTTTTTACTTCGGATGATGCCTTAGCATTAAATCTTGTTAATACAATATATCCAGTCTCAGCATCTACTTTTCCGAAAAAAGGAACAGGATTTACTTCAATTTTTTCTCTATTTAAATCAATTTGTAATGTCTTTCCTTGTCTGCTTATCTCTATTGAAACAGGGCTACCTGGAACACCTAATAATAAACCAGAAATCTGTTCTCGCTCTAATGCTATTAATTCCTGATTGTCAATTTTTATGATGAGATCTCCTGGTTTCAATCCAGCTTTATCTGCCGCATATCCTTTATAAACACTAATTATTAATGGTGATTTATTTGAGTAACTTATAGACGCTCCAATTCCTCCATATTCTCCTTCTCTTCTAATTTTTGCTGCTTCTACATCTTGCTCGTTAAAGTAATTTGTATACGGGTCTAAATTTTTTAAGGTATTCTTTAATGCGTTATTTGTTAATTCTGCAGGATTGATTTCATTCACATAATACATATTCAATTCTTTGAATAATGTGGTGTAAATTTCTATCTGTTTTGCAACTTCAAAAAATTTTGATTGGAATGAAAACGAAACAAAAACGATTCCAATTAATACAATTAGAATCGATTTCTTTTTAATATATTTTTTCATTTTCTATTGATTTATTTTTTCAACAAAGGCATCTAATAACTGCTTCATTTTAATTTCAAGCTCGCTATAACTGTACTCTTCCCTGCCAATATAAGAAATCATATAGACATATGGCTGTTCTATGGATTCGTACACCGTTTGTTTTTGCTTTCTATAAGTTTCTCTTAGCAGTCTTTTAAGGCGATTTCTGCTAACTGCCTTTTTAAAGTTTCTTTTAGGTACTGATACTCCTACTTGAGCTGGATAGTTAGAACCATGTTCTGCCTGAATATATACCATACGTAAAGGGAATTTTTTTACAGAATTTCCTTCTTTGTATAATTTTCCTATTAAGGTTTTGCTTTTTAATCGCTCTTGTTTACCTAAGGTTTGCTTCATTATTACAAACTTAAACAAATCATACAGTTTTTAACGAAAAAACTACTCGATTCTTATTAATGGACGTGTTAAACAAGTTGGTCCGCCGCCACCTTTTACACTAATTTCTTTTCCAGAATAGGTTGTTACTTTACAACCTGCTGCTTCTAGCGCTTTTTTTGTCTTTGGATTTCCATCAACCATCACACAATTTCTTGGTGCTATCGCCAGAACATTACATCCCATAGAATCAAATTCATCTTCTGGAACTTCTATCAAATTAAAACCTCTTTCTAACAGTTCGTTTCTAAATCTAATTGGCATTAAAGGTGAGAATACAACTGCCAAATCTTTATCAACTGGACTTAAAATAGACATTAAATGAAATACATCTTCTTGCCCTTTGTAATGTGGTAAATCTGCAACGATTACCTGCACTCCATTTGGCTCCAATAAATTTTTAAGTTGCTGTATTCCTTCATCATTGGTTCTATACGTATGTCCAACAGCTAGAGTTTTATCATCAAGCCAAGCAACATCTCCTCCTTCTAAAGTTCCTGGAGATTTAATGGCTCCTAAAACAGCTATATTTTGTTTCTGATATTCCTCTAATTGGGCTTTAGGCTCGTTCACTCTTCCTTCTTTTCCCATATTGCAAATAATCACACCAAAGTCAGTTGCTATGGATGCGTCTCTACAATAAATAGAATCCATTTTCACGTGATCATTTGAAGGAAAAAATTGCATTTCGACTCCGTTGTTTTCAAAAATTGATTTAAATTCTGAGTATTCTTTTAAAGCGCCATTCAAATCAGGTTTAGACAAATAGTTCAACTCATTCCATTGAGAAGCTACTACTTCTTCTGAAACAAATGCATCAATTGATGATTTTAAATAGACTTTTTTTAATTTTAAAAATTCTGAATGCTGTGTTATTCTGCTCATTTATTTTTCACGTTTGTTCCATTGCATTAGTGCATAAAACGGAATTCCTAACAATAATAGTAAAAATCCATAAAAGACAACATCTGGTCCAGAACCAAAAATTGCCCATAGTGAATATGCAAACCCTAAACTCCCTAAAATAAAGGTTTTTAAAAATTTATTTAAATGTAATTTCTTTTCAATTGTTACAATAATATAAGATGCAGACACAAATAAGTATGGAACAAGACAGGTAAGTACGGTTAAATTAACAACGAATTCAAATTGATCTACAAGACCATCACTCATACCTATTAATAGTATTACCGAGGTTAAAACACTTCCAATTATCAACCCTAAATACGGAACGCCGTTTTTGTTTTCTTTTTTAAATATTCGTGGAAACATTTTATCTTTTGCTGCTGCCATTGGCAATTGACCAACCAGTAAGGTCCATCCATTTAATGCACCAACTGCGGCAATTACCGCTCCACCCGCAACAAAATAACCAGCATACTTTCCGCCAATAATTTCACCTGCTTCCGCAAATGGTGCGGCTGAATTTTGTAATTCTTCAACTGGTAATACCCCAAATAAAACAACGGTTCCTAAAATATAAACACAGGTAGATATTATCGTTCCTAACATGGTTGCTTTTGGAACTGTTTTCTCTGGGTTTTTAATGTTTTCAGCGGGAATACTAGCGCTTTCAATCCCTAAAAAAGCATACAAAGTTAATGCAGCTACTACTGGTATGGTTGCAAAATGACTTTCTCCTGTTAAGTTAAATCCTGGAAAATTGTCTAAACTAAAAAAGAACGCTCCAATTAGTATAATAAAAACCAATGGTAATAATTTTAAAACGGTAGTTATTACTTGAATTCTACCTGATTCTTTAATACCTTTTGAGTTGATCCAAGTAAAAAGCCAGATAAATGACAATGCTACAACTACAGATAAAACTGGATTTGAATTTAAAGCAGGAAAGAAAACACTCAACCCACCAATAATTGCAATAGCCAAACCTGCATTACTTATCCAAATAGAAATCCAATACCCCCAAGCAACTAAAAAACCAATAAAATCTCCAAAGCCTGCTTTAGAATAAGTGTACGGGCCACCACTTTTATTGACAATAATTTTACTGAAATTGCTAAATATCTTTGCCAGTATTAATGCTCCAGTAGCGGTAAATAACCAGCCCAATAAACTTATACTTCCATATTTAGCAAGTGTTGCTGGCAAGAGAAAAATTCCTGCTCCTATCATATTTCCTACAACTAAAGATGTGGTTGTAATTAATCCTATTTTTTTCACTTTAGAACTCATAATTATTCTGTATTTTTAGATGCAATTCTCGAAGATACAATTAATTAACAAACTGATTATGAAGTTCAATGTGCATCCAGACATTAAAAAAGCAGAAACATTACCTGCTACTTTTTATAAAGACAAGGCTGTTTTTGAAGCCACAAAAGAAAAGGTTTTTTTAAACTCTTGGCAATGGATTGGTGATCAGGATTTAGTTCCTTTTCCGCAATCTGTGCATCCTTTTGTATTATTAGATGGCTATTTAACCGAGCCGTTGGTGTTGACTAAAAACAAAGAAAATGAAATCAATTGTTTGACAAATGTGTGTACTCATAGAGGTAATTTAGTAGCATTAAACTCTGGTAAATCGAGAAAACTAACGTGTTTTTATCACGGAAGAAGATTCAACTTAAATGGCGATTTTGAACACATGCCTGAGTTTGAACAGACAGAAGATTTTCCTAGGCCTTGTGACAACCTTCATAAGTTTCCATTAAAAAAATGGGGTAAGTTCTTATTTGCAGGTTTAAACCCTGCGTTTGATTTTCAGCAAGTGCTAGATAAAATGAATGAGCGTATAGGCTTTTTGCCTCTAGAAGAATTTTCTTTAGATAGCACTTTATCAAAAGAATATTTAGTGCATGCAAATTGGGCTATTTATTGTGATAATTATCTAGAAGGTTTTCATGTTCCTTTTGTGCATCCAGATTTGAATGCTGTATTAGATTATGGTAGTTATAAAACAGAAGTATATGACTATTGCAATTTGCAAATAGGATATACAGATGATGCTACTGATATTTTTGACCTACCAAAAGACCATATAGATTATGGTAAAAATGTTGCCGCTTATTACTATTGGGTTTTCCCAAATATGATGTTTAACTTTTATCCATGGGGATTATCTGTAAATATTGTAAAACCTTTAGATTTGAATAGAACAAAAGTGTCTTTCATTTCTTATGTATATGATCCAACAAAGCTTAATCAAGGTGCTGCTGGCGATATAGATAAAGTTCAACGCGAAGATGAATTTGTAGTAGAGCATGTGCAAAAAGGAGTAAAATCTTCTTTTTACAAGGCAGGCAGATTCTCTCCAACTAGAGAACAAGGCGTACATCACTTTCATAGATTATTAGCAGAATTTTTAAACAAATAAAAATCATTTTAAACGCATCATTTTCCACTAGTATTCTTTAAATTTGGTGCACTTATAAAAAATCACATAGAATGAAACCAGATTTATTTCAAGCTCCAGATTACTATCAACTAGACGATTTACTAACTGAAGAACACAAATTAGTTAGAGACGCATCTAGAGAATGGGTAAAAAGAGAAGTATCTCCAATTATTGAAGAATATGCTCAAAAAGCTGAGTTCCCTCATCAAATCATTAATGGTTTGGCAGAGATTGGTGCTTTTGGCCCTTATATTCCAGAAGAATATGGAGGAGCAGGATTGGATCAAATTTCTTATGGATTGATTATGCAAGAAATTGAACGTGGCGATTCTGGTGTAAGATCTACAGCATCTGTACAATCTTCTTTGGTGATGTATCCAATTTGGAAATATGGAAACGAAGAACAACGTCAAAAATACTTACCAAAATTAGCTTCTGGTGAATGGATTGGTTGTTTTGGGTTAACAGAACCAAATCACGGTTCTAATCCAAGCGGAATGGAAACCAAGTTTAAAGATATGGGAGATCATTATCTTTTAAATGGAGCAAAAATGTGGATTTCTAATGCCCCTTTTGCGCAAGTTGCTGTGGTTTGGGCTAAGGATGAAACTGGCAGAATTCATGGATTGATTGTTGAACGTGGAATGGAGGGTTTTTCTACTCCAGAGACACATAACAAATGGTCTTTAAGAGCTTCTTCAACTGGTGAATTGATTTTTGACAATGTAAAAGTTCCTAAGGAAAACCTATTACCAAATAAATCTGGATTAGGAGCTCCATTAGGTTGTTTAGATTCGGCTCGTTACGGTATTGCTTGGGGTGCAATTGGTGCTGCTATGGATTGTTATGATACGGCTTTAAGATATTCAAAAGAGCGTATTCAGTTTGGGAAACCGATTGGACAATTTCAATTACAACAAAAGAAACTAGCTGAGATGATTACTGAAATTACCAAAGCACAATTATTAACTTGGCGTTTGGGTGTTTTACGAAATGAAGATAGAGCAACTTCAGCTCAAATTTCTATGGCGAAACGAAATAATGTAGATATGGCAATTAACATTGCTAGAGAAGCAAGACAAATGTTAGGCGGAATGGGGATTTCTGGTGAATATTCAATTATGCGTCATTCTATGAACCTAGAAAGTGTAATTACTTATGAAGGAACTCACGATATTCACTTATTGATAACAGGATTGGATATTACAGGATTAAACGCTTTTAAGTAGCAGTCACTGACTGTTTAAATTCTTTACTTTAAATAGAAAAGTTTTAAGCACTTTTTAATAAAATATTTGGGCATCGCTTACAGTTGATGCCCTTTTTTTTGTACTTATTACAACATTTACTTTTTGGAGTTAAGCAAGTTGCCGAACACACGCTATCGCAAATTGATGTAGCAACCAAGGGTTTTATATTTGTTTTTTCAGTATAAAAAATAATCATAACCTAAATTATGAGGCAAAGATAAGCGTTTATTTAGAATAAATAAAAATAAACTACTGTGCTTTATCTTGTTTTTTTGACCCTCCAAAAATCAGTAATAATAGTGCAACAACTAAGCCGATACAAACCAATACAAATACACCAATCATAATAGTTCCATTTGTCCAAGAAACTAAAGGTAAATTAAGTCCAAACATATCTTTCTATTTTTAAACAAAATTAGAAAGTATCTAGAATGTAAAATATGATATTTATCAAGTTCTTCTTTTTATATTTCTAATAAGTGGACCTGGTTTCTATGCAATGTAATTATCTTTTTTTTCTCTAATGCTTTTAATAATCTAGAGATTACAACTCTTGAAGTATGTAAATCATTCGCTATTTCTTTATGTGTGACTTGTATTATTTCATTTTTATTAACTATTGCTTTGTCATTTAAATACTTTAATAGTCGCTCATCCATATTTAAAAAAGCAATCGTATCAATTGCATCCAACAATTCTTGCATTCGCTCATGATAGCTTTGTAAAATAAAACTTTGCCAGGATTTATAGGTGCTCATCCACTCAGCAATTTTATGAACAGGAATCAATAATAGTTCTGTTTCTCTCTCTGCAATTGCTCGAATCTTACTTTTCGCTTTACCTAAACAACAGGTTATTGTCATTGCGCAAGTGTCTCCTTGTTCAAATTCATCTCCTTGTTCATCTTCTCTTAAGATTTTTATTGCACCGCTAATTACCAAGGGCATAAACTTAATTTCGCTGCCAATATCAATAAGCTCTTTACCTTCTTTGACTTTTCTATATTCGCCTATTGATAAAATCTCGGCGAGCAATTCTTCTTCAAAAAGATGCTTGTAATTAAAGTTAAAATCTGATAACATTTTTTAGTTTTAGAATTTAAAATTACAATTTATCCGCAGTAAATAACTCAAATTAACAAAAGATTGCTCTGATTGAATTCTTGGTTACATTTCTTTTTTTGTATTTTTCAAAAAACACAAACTTTTTAACAAATTGAATCTTTGTAAAAACACAAATACCACTCTTTATTTTTCTTCTGTAGGGGATATTCCTAAAAATATTTGGGAAGAACTGGGTTGCACAAGTAATCTATATTTTCATCCAGAATATTTAATATCATTAGAGAAAAACAATTCTCATATTGTCTTTTCTTACATTGTTTTATTAAACAAACAATCCAAACCTATTGCTTTTGCAGGTATTCAAAT